>CANRON010000017.1 GCA_947632245.1 uncultured Ignatzschineria sp.
TGGTGCCGGCACCACGAATCGAACGCGGGACCTACTGATTACAAGTCAGTTGCTCTACCAACTGAGCTACGCCGGCTATACTGAGAAATAGGATTATAGAGATCTCGTTTCGTTATGTCAACACAATGAAGACATTTTAATGAAATATTTTCGTTGTCTTGTTTCGCGGTACAGAATTATTGTCTCTCAATTGATGCCATTTTTGATAAGAAAAAACCCTATACTAAGTATAGGGTTTCTCTTTGATATGGTGCCGGCACCACGAATCGAACGCGGGACCTACTGATTACAAGTCAGTTGCTCTACCAACTGAGCTACGCCGGCTTAACTACATTTCAGAATTAGGATTATAGGAAGAAAGTGATACGCTGTCAACTAGTGCTCAACAATGACGCATTTCTTTTCACACTCTAAACGAATCAGGGCATTTTCAATGGTATGTTTTCCCCGTTTAAACAACTCAAAGGCATTGATAACAGACTGATCTCGGGTATCAAATATACCCGCTCTTGATCTCTCTCTTAAAATTTCTCGGATATCATTTTTGTATGTTTTATACTTTAAATTCAGTGCAGCATCTGCCTCAAACTTAACAATAGCTTCTGCAATCCAAGTGTTTTCTGGGCGCATTGTTTTTAAAACCACTGCCGCATAAAGCCCCGTTGTTTTATCCAAATGAAATCCTAAATGAACACATTGATAATCTAATGACTCCCAAAATATTAATAGCGATCGAGTCAAACCAAAACTGACAGATATAAAATCAATATTCGGTCTATTATCTACAATATACTGCTCTAAGAAGCCCATCATCATACTGCCAATCCCTTGCCGCCGATATCCTGATAAGACTGATATTCGAGAAACACGAATAGATTGCGCAAGCATCGCTTCTGGAAAATAGCTTTGGGATGTTAGCATTTGTGCGACTAGATTACCCTTAGGTCTTCTTAATCCCTTAAATACATCTTGCGTCAATTCCAGGGTTAATCCGCCCTCTTCGATTGCCCAAATAGCCCCTATTAATTGCGTTCCTTTATATGCAAGTACAAAAACTTGTTGTGGCGCATCTAATAACCGCCGAATATCTTGAACGTTAGTTTGATAATGCGTCTTATTTAAAAGATGATAGAGCGATATAATCTTGGCTATATTATTTCTTAATGACGTTATATTTTGATCATCATAATAACGCAGTGTAATTGCATGTAAATCAATGGGGATAGTGTTCTCACTTGCAACTCCGCCCTCTAATACAAACATCAATCGATCACCCAACAGCTTTAAAGGATCTTGATCAGAGAAGCGGTGTAACTCAGATAAACGATATCTGTATTTAATCGGCACTAAATCATCTATTTTTTCACGTAAACCTTGCCCTGTTCCCTCATAATTATCGACAGAGGATATCATCAATACTTTTTGAAAACGGCGACATAGTCGCTCTAAATGAGACAGTGGCATCTTACCAGCTTCCTCTATGATGAGTGTTTTCGGCAATACTTCCCCATCTGGAATTGTGAGAAATAGAGCATCAGGTGCTTTGAATTGACAGCTCTCAATCCATTGATATTGATTAATCGCATTTTGATTCGGGGCTGTTAATATATAATCTGCACTATTTGATGCGATGATTTGGCTCGCTAACCATGATTTACCTGTTCCCCTTGCTGAAAACAGGGTGAATATCCCCCTTTCTTCTTTTAAAAAAGCATTGAAGATCTGCAACTGCTCACCATTCATCGCAGTCGATTTGGGATATTGTTCTATCACTGGTAATAGGTCAATCGCATGCTTGCAGGTATTATTTATCTTCATCACATTTTTGGGGGCTGTTAGGTGATGATCTTGCCAATGATAAGCATACTGCCACAGAGTTTCCTGCAAAAAATCGTGAAAAAATGGCGTCTCAATAGCCTCTTGGTGAAAACGAACACTTTCATCTACCGCTAATGTTTTCCCCATAATTAAAACAAGTATTCCACCTGCAGCTATCGTTGCCGAAATAGAGAGAAAATAATCAAGCGGAAATCCTGTTCGTATATCGAATAGAACTGCCGTAGTTGTCATCCCTAAATAAGCTTGGGTTGATCTTAATGGTAGAAATTGCGAAGTTTGCTGCAAATCCTGACTATCTGAAAAACAGAGGCCTGTTGGAAACAGCGCTTGATAAGTCGCAATGAGATCTGCAATATTCTGATCTTCACAGCCATCTTTCGTTACTGGATCAAAAACTAAAACATTTCTATGGCTAGAATGTCTCAGTTTTGTAAAAACTGTCGTGAACATCCCTCTCTCCAAGTAACTGTAGCAATAATATATACATTCTATATTCTTTCAGATATAAAAAAACCTCCTAAACGGAGGTTTTTTTATTATTTGGTGGGTCATGAGGGATTCGAACCTTCGACCAATTGGTTAAAAGCCAACTGCTCTACCACTGAGCTAATGACCCAAATAAGAGTTAGTATTATAGAGTCTTTTTTTTAATCGTCAACTATAATTTGCTACTTTTGAAGTATTTATACCTCAATTGGAAATATGAATACTTCCATTACAACATCTCTTTCAAGAATTTCTCATTCTTTCTCGGAGATAAAAAAACTTACCACTGGTAAGTTTTAATATTTGGTGGGTCATGAGGGATTCGAACCTTCGACCAATTGGTTAAAAGCCAACTGCTCTACCACTGAGCTAATGACCCGAGAAGAGTTAGTATTATAGAGTTTTTTCACCCCTCGTCAACCCTATTTCTCTCTTTTTTGCTATTTGCGCAAAACAAATGCAAACATGCAACATTCCTCACTATTAATGATTTTAAAAATATCCCTTTGAATATATTCAAAGATTCCCCACAAATGGTTCTTTATAAAATCGAAATCAATTATCGGGAAATATCGAAAAATCTCCTTAGACTTATGAATTATTCTCCACTATGATCATACCTTACGAAGCGAATGCTTCTCAAAAGAATAGTATTTTATTTCAAATTCATCCAAAGGATTTCAACGTGAAAAATCGTGTATTTGGCAGTACGCTTATCATAGCGGGTACTGCCGTCGGCGCAGGGATGCTAGCAATGCCGCTCACATCAGCTCAAATGGGTTTTGGTGCAACTTCAATCCTTCTATTTATACTCTGGATATTACTGACTTATACAGCGCTGCTCTATGCAGAAGTACATCAACACAGTCCAAATGATACGGGTATTGCCGGTATCACCGAAAAATACTTTGGTCTTACGGGTAAATTAATCGTCAACTTCATCTTGCTCTTTTTTATGTATGCCGTACTCACAGCGTATGTCACGGGTAGTGGCAATCTACTTTACAACCTCGTCCCAAAGTCTTTCAATTTAGATCCTGAAAAAGCCCAGAAAATTGCAGCGCTCACTTTTGCGGTTCTCTTTGGCGTCATAGTCACTATTGGCATCGCATTATCAGATATTACAAATCGCCTATTCTTTGGACTGAAAGTCTTTAGTTTTGTTGTTCTTCTCTATCTACTTTTTGGAAAATTTGAATTTACAAATCTGCACTACGCCCCCACGGATAACTTATTACTGCTTTCAGCATTACCTGTCTTTTTTATGACCTTTGGTTTTCATATCTGTACCCCCACCATCAATGAGTATCTCAATGGTGATAACCGAAAACTTCGTCTTGCCTGCATATTTGGTTCAACAGGTATTTTTGTGATCTATATTATTTGGCAAATGGCGACCCATGGCGTTTTAAAACAATCTGATTTCATTGCAGTTCTCAATAATGACCCAAGCTTAAATGGGCTTATTACAGCCTTTGAAGTCACAACAGGAAGCAAAACAATCAGTGGCATCGTACGGATATTCTCTGTTCTCGCACTGACAACCTCATATATTGGCGTTGCGCTCGGGCTTTCAAATGCGGTTAAAGATCTATTAGCACATTTTAATATGCGCAAAAACAATGTAATGGTCGGTGCGATAACCTTCATCCCGCCTATTATTGTGGGATTTACCTATCCATCTATCTTCCTCAGCGCATTTAGCTTTGCTGGCGTGATCTTTGCCTTTATCGGCGTCATATTACCCGTCCTTCTTGTCTACAAATCCCGTAAACGAAATGAACAAGGTTATCGTGTAAGAGGGGGCAATTTAGCATTATTACTCGCGCTTGTTTTTGCCATTATGATTGTCGTTGTCGGGACTTTCCCACAGCTCTTCAATCTGCCAAATGTCATTGGATAATTGTTTCAAATTATGCTGCGAGAATGTAATTAGTCTCGTAACTCCCACAAAAATGGCCGCTTATATTTTATATAAGCGGCCATTTTCATATCTGTATTGATTATCTTACACAATTCCTCGTTACTGAGGTATTTCAATTCTACTGTATCTCGAGATTCACCATCTCTCTTAATGTTTCAATATCTAATAGTTTAATTTGACGATGATTGACCTCTATTAAACCTTGGTCTTGAAGCTTCTTCAATAAACGACTCACTGTTTCAACCGCAAGCCCTAAATAACTACCAATATCTGCTCTCGACATACTGAGCGTAAATTCCGTCTCAGAGTAGCCACGACGCTTTAACCGCGTAGATAAGCTTAAAAAGAGGGCTATCAATCTTGATTTTGCCGGTTGCGAGCCGATCATCGTGAGCATCTGCTCATCACATTTGATCTCATGACTCATTATTTTCAGTAATTGTCTGGAGATATTGGGTATCGTCACCGCTATCGTATCTAATTGATTATAAGGGATTTCACAAAGACTTGTCGTCTCTAAGGTTTTAGCCCCACAAGAGTGCTTTCCTGAACCTAATGCATCGAGACCAATGATCTCACCGGGTAGATAAAAACTTGTTACATATTCTGTGCCATCATTCGCTACTTTATAGGTTTTTACAGCCCCTGATCTTACTGCATAGAGGGATGTAAACTGATCACCGGGGTAATAAACATGCTTTCCTCTCGACAAAGGTTTTCCTCTTTGCACGATCTTTTCAAGTTTTACAAACTCCGTATTTTCAAGTCCCACAGGTAGACATAATTGCTGTAAACTACAATTCCCACATGCGACTTTAATTTTTTTATGCATGTTTTTTACCTCAAACAAGATGGTTGAATAGCTTCTTAACACTATCTAGGTAGGCGAATTCTAACACATTTTTCTATAAACTATAAATATGTCGTCTAATTCTAAATAATCTCTCTACTATTTGATTATAATCATTTTAATATTGAATTACTATTTATATAAGTATTGGTTTTTGCATTTAAGTGTGAAATTTAGGCTTTATAACTGCACATCTGACAAGTTCAAAAGCACAACACCGATCACAACCAGCGCAAGACTAATTAACTTTTGCAGACTTAAATGCTCTTTAAAAAAGACAATCCCAGAAATGGTCATTAACACTGTTGATAACCCCGCCCAAACGGCATAACCCATACTCATGTCAATACGTTTCATGACGAGGGTTATTAAAAATAGAAATAAGCAATAACCAATAACAACACCAATCAACGCTAATTTAGATGAACCACCACCTATAAATTTTAAACATGTTGTCGCTGCCGCACTACATAAAATGGCGAAGATCAACATTGCCCATGCATTGATATTATTATCGAGAAAATTAATGACTTCTATCATGAGATACCTTTGGCTGAGGCTCTAGGGTTAAACCGATCACACCTAAACTGATTAATACGAATGCCGTGATTTTGGTACCGGATAAATGCGCATCAAAAAACATGATGTCAATCACAGAGATGGCGACCATTCCTATCGCGGTCCACAAAGCATAAGCAATCGATATTTGAATACGCGCAATACATGCCACAAAGGCCATGAAGCCAAGCCCATAAAATACAAGCATTAAAATAGAAGGGATAATTTCACTAAACCCTTCCGATAACTTCATACAAACTGTTCCTAACACTTCCAAACAGATCGCAATGGACATTAATATTCCTGCTGGCATAATTCCCTTCTATCGATCGCATTTTAAAATAATAGAGAACATTCTACACACTTTTCGAGCACTATTCTGATCTAATTCGACGAGCTATTATTATTTGAGAGTTTATATCATATAGATAGCTGGTAACTTCAATTACTTTGTATCTTACTGAATTCAATAGTCTGAAAGAAGACAAGGATATACGCAATAATGTTTTGTATCGTTTGATTCGCTTTTAGTTCTTTTCAGCTTGTAATGCTTATACCCCAATATCCCTGGATATAAGTTTAGCGATATTTACAACCATCAAGTCAATTCCTTCAAGTAGCTGTTAAAGCAGATAAAGACACAGCATATTACAGAATGGTTTCCCCTTTTTACCCCCCTTTTGTTAAATTAAGTTTGCATTTATCCTAGTTCTATATATAATAGCTTCTTCATTGACGCGGGGTGGAGCAGTCTGGTAGCTCGTCGGGCTCATAACCCGAAGGTCGTTGGTTCAAATCCAGCCCCCGCAACCAAATATAATAATAAAAGCCCGTTCTTAAACGGGCTTTTTGCATATTAAAATTTTTTTGTGGAAAACTATCATATGCGTAAAGACCCTTATAACTTAACGGAGCTTTTATCCCCTTCGATCGAAGCGCTCGGATATCAACTCTGGGGAATTGAATTTCACCCAAATACTAAAAATGCCATTCTCCGTATCTTTATTGATAAAGAAGATGGGATTGGTATCGAAGATTGTGAAATCGTCAGTCATCAAGTCGCGGGACTTTTAGATGTACATGACCCCATTACTATGGCATATACTTTAGAAGTATCTTCGCCGGGTCTTGATCGCTATTTTTTCTACCCTGAACAATTTGCACAGTATAAAGATCAGTTAATTTCATTCCAATTACGTTCAGCGATCAATAATCGCCGTCGTTTCCAAGGAAAAGTAATTGATGTTACTGATACTGATCTCAGCATTATTATGAAACTTGAAAATAACCAATTTGCTGAAGATCCTATTGTTGTTCCTTTATCCAACATTGATCGAGCACAGCTCGAGATTGACTTTTAATATTTTAAAGAGAGTTCTCAAATGAATAATAAAGAAATCATGCTCGTTGCAGAAACCGTCTCTAATGAAAAAGGCATCTCTCGTGATGAGATTTTTGAAGCCTTAGAACACGCGTTAGCAGCGGCAGCACGAAGAACTTACACTATCGATGTTGACCTTCGTATTGAAATAGATAAAACAGATGGATCTTATCGTACCTTCCGTCGCTGGATGGTAGTCGATGATGTTCTTCCACAAGAAGATCAAGCGCCGACGCGTCAAATTACACTGTCAGCTGCGCAAATTGATGACCCTGAAATTCAAGTGGGTGATTTCATCGAAGATGAAATTGAAAATATCCCATTTGCACGTATTGGTGCACAAACAGCGAAACAGATTATTTTCCAAAAAATCCGTGAAGCGGAAAGAATGCAAATGGCTCGTCGTTACGAAAATCGTATTGGCGAATTAATCCGCGGCACAATCAAGCGTATTGATCGTGGAAATTTCTTTGTGGATATTGGCGATAATGATGAAGCCTTTCTTCCAAAGGAGAATATGATTCCCCGTGAGTCACTTCGTATTGGTAACCAAGTACGTGCTGTTCTTGAAGAGATCAGTATGGACAATCCACGCGGACCACAAATCGTCCTCTCAAGAAGAAGTGATGATTTAATCAAATCGCTCTTTGAAATTGAAGTACCTGAGATTAATCAAGGCTCTATTGAAATTATTCAAGCAAGCCGCGATCCTGGTAGCCGTGCAAAAATTGCAGTAAAAACACATGACCAACGTATAGACCCTGTTGGTGCTTGTGTAGGTATGCGTGGATCACGTGTACAAAACATTACAAAAGAACTCGCAGGCGAGCGTGTTGATATCGTATTATGGGATGAGAATCCTGTACAATTCGTTATCAATGCAATGTCACCCGCGGAAGTACTTTCTGTGGTGGTAGATGAAGATCGTCATATGATGGATATTGCAGTGAGCCAAGATAAGCTCTCTCAAGCCATCGGCCGAGGCGGTCAAAACGTTCGTCTTGCATCAAAATTAACAGGTTGGGAACTCAACGTCATGGGCAGTGATGATGCGCATGAAAAATTTGAGAAAGAATCTGGTCGTATCCTTGATGTATTCATGGATGGTCTCAATGTGGATGAAGAAGTGGCTGAAATTCTTGTACGTGAAGGTTTCACGACAATTGAAGAAGTTGCTTATGTACCTGTCATTGAAATGCTTGAAATCGAAGAATTTGATGAAGATGTGGTTGAAGCTCTTCGTACTGCAGCACTTGATGCATTACAAAACAAAAAAGAGTTACTCCAGAACTTAGGCGAATCAGCGCCAACTCCTGAACTAATCGCTATACTTGAAGATAATGAGCTACTTGCCATTACGCTTGCAAAGAAAAACATCCGTACTCTCGATGATTTAGCAGAGTTATCGACAGATGAGTTATGTGAGCTCATCACAATCGATGAAGAAGATGCAAGCAAGTATATTATGGCAGCAAGACAGAGCTGGTTTGAATAATTATGAATGAATAAATTATAGATAGACATACAGTGTCTACTTGGAAGATAAGAATGAGTGAACAAGACAAAACAAATAGCCCTTCAAAAATTACGTTAAAACGTACAACTCGCACTGAGCTTAAAGTCGAGACAGCACCAGGACAGGCACGTACAGTTCCTGTTGAGGTTCGTCGTCGTCGTACTTATGTTAAGCAAGAGAGCGAAAACAATGTTGGAACACCTGAAGATAACAATGTAGTAGCATCTACTGTAGATGCCGCTGCGAATGTTGGGGCGATTGCAGTAGAAACAGCAAAACCTGAAGTTCTTCCGGTAGACACTAAAGTAACTGAACCTAAAACAGCGGCTGTAAAAGTTGAAAAGGTTGCAGAAAAAGCTTCTACACCCGTCGTAGAATCTAAACGAAAAACAGAACAAGAAGCAAGACGCTTAGAAACAGAGCGTCTACAAGCTGAGCGCCAAATTGCTGCGAAAGAACGTGCTGAACGTGAAATCGAAGAGCAGAAAGAAGCTGAAAAAGCGAAAAAAGCGCAACGTGAAAAAGCACAGCAAGAAGAAATTGCACGCCTTAACCGTATGGCTTCTGCTTCTGAGAAACCTGTATCAAAAGTCGCGATCAAGTTCCAAACACAAGAAGAGGAAGTCGTTGAAGCGCCTGTAGTTGAGAAACCTGCACCTAAAGCAAGAATTACAACATCAACGCGTTCAACTTCTTCAAGACCTGCGTCATCAGCAAGACCTACTACATCTGCGAGACCTGCATCTACTTCAGCAGCAAGACCGACAAGTCGCCCTGCCCCTAAAACGGAAGATGCACCTAAACCTTCGGATGATAAGAAGCCGCGTAAGGCGCCTACTCGTCGCCGTGGCCATGATGAGAAAGAAGCTCGCGCTGAAATTACGCTTAACAAGCGTGAAAACAAAAAAGGTAACCGCCGTCCTACTAAACGTGGTCAAAGCGGTGAACCACAACAACATGGTTTCCAACTCCCAACCATTTCTAAACAAATTGAAGTGGATTTAGGCGAAACAATCAGTGTTGCAGATCTTGCTCATAAAATGTCAGTCAAAGCAGCGGAAGTTATTAAAGCACTGATGAACTTAGGTTCAATGGTGACAATCAACCAATTGCTTGATCGTGAAACTGCCGCAATTATTATTGAAGAGATGGGTCATACTTACCGTTTTGTGAGTGAAAACCCACTGGAAGAAGCATTGATTGCAGCGATTGAGCAAGGGGGCAAAGACCTTCTTAAACCACGCCCACCTGTCGTTACAATCATGGGTCACGTTGACCATGGTAAAACGTCACTACTTGACTACATTCGTAAAGAACATGTTGCAAGTGGCGAAGCCGGTGGTATTACCCAGCATATCGGTGCTTATCATGTGAAAACAGATAAAGGTGTTATCTCATTCCTTGATACACCAGGACATAGTGCATTCGCAGCAATGCGTGCACGTGGTGCGAAAGTAACGGATATCGTTGTACTTGTGATTGCAGCAGATGATGGCATCATGCCACAAACAATTGAAGGAATTCAGCATGCGAAAGCATCGAATACCCCTATTATTGTTGCGGTAACTAAAGTTGATAAACCAGCGGCTGATAAAGAGCGCATCATGTCAGAACTTACCCAATATGGTATTGTTTCTGAAGATTGGGGTGGTGAAAACCTCTTTGCATTCGTCTCCTCAAAAACTGGGGAAGGAATTGATCATCTATTAGATCAAATCCTTGTTCAAGCTGAAGTACTTGAACTTAAAGCAATCGCCGAAGGTCCTGCACGTGGTTCAGTGATTGAATCTAAACTCGATCGGGGTCGTGGTCCTGTTGCCTCTATTCTCGTACAATCAGGTTGCCTCAAAAAAGGCGATATCCTTCTTGCGGGTTATGAATATGGCCGCGTAAGAGCATTGATTGATGAAAATGGTCAGCAAGTAGAGAGTGCTTCTCCTTCAATTCCGGTAGAGGTCATTGGTCTTTCAGGTGTACCAAATGCCGGTGATGAAGTGATGGTTGTACCCGATGAGCGTAAAGCACGTGAAATCGCGCTCTTCCGTCAAGGTAAATTCCGTGAGATTAAACTTGCAAGACAACATAAGTCGAAACTTGAGAACCTCTTTAACTCAATGGGTGAAGCGGAAACAAAACGTCTTAACATTGTTCTTAAAGCAGACGTTCAAGGTTCAATCGAAGCACTTGCGAATGCACTTGAAGAGCTTTCAAATGAAGAAGTTACCGTGAGCGTTATTGCAAGCGGTGTAGGTGGTATTACTGAATCTGATGCGAACCTTGCTGTATCATCTGAAGCACTTGTTGTTGGATTTAACGTTCGTGCGGATAACACTGCGCGTAAGATCATTGAAGATGAAGGTCTTTCACTTTACTACTATAGCGTCATCTATGATGTCATTGATGAAGTGAAAAAAGCATTAATCGGTAGACTTGCACCACAGTTTAAAGAACAAATCATTGGTATTGCAGAAGTTCGTGATGTCTTTAAATCACCAAAAATTGGTGCAATCGCAGGTTGTATGGTGACGGAAGGTCAAATCAAACGAAACAGCCCTATCCGTGTTCTTCGTGATAATATTGTTATCTATGAAGGTGAACTTGAATCACTTCGTCGCTTTAAAGATGACGTTAGTGAAGTTCGTGCAGGGATCGAGTGTGGTATTGGTGTGAAAAACTATAATGATGTTCGTGCCGGTGACCAAATCGAAGTATTTGAAATTGTGGAAGTAGAACGCAAACTATAATGAGTAATAATAATTCACGTTTAAAACGTATAAATGAGCAGCTCCGTCAGGAGCTCTCACTGCTAATTCGAAAAGATATTAGCGATTCACGTGCGCTGATGGTCTCTGTCACTGTTGTTGAAATGGTTCGTGACTACTCGCAAGCAAAAGTCTATGTGACTTATCTTGGTCCTGAGGAAGAACGTAAAGAGATTATTGCGCTTCTTCATGAATATGCACCTGAGTTCCGTCGTCAATTAGGGAAAATTTTACGTCTACGGACGATTCCTCGTTTTCACTTTATTTACGATGATCTCCTTGAAAAAAGTAACGCGATTACCTCTCTTATTACAGAGGCAATCCGTACCGATGAAAAGAAAGCTGAAGAAAGCCGCAAAGATGAATCAGAAGATTAAACATAAACGCCGTCATATTGACGGCATTTTGCTTTTAGACAAACCTAAAGGTATTACGAGCAATCATATCCTTCAAAGAGTGAAGCGTATTTTTAATGCTGAAAAAGCAGGTCATAGCGGTACACTTGATCCCATGGCTACAGGAATGCTCCCTATCTGTTTCGGTGAAGCGACTAAGTTTGCAGGACAATTGCTAGATAATCATAAAAGTTACCAATTTACTTGCAAGTTAGGCGAAAGAACTTCTACGGGTGATGAGGAAGGGGAAATTATTGAGATGGCCCACCCCCCTCAAAATCTTACAAAAGAACGCCTTGAAGCGGTATTTTCAAAATTTATCGGCCAAATTGAACAAGTCCCGCCGATGGTATCAGCACTTCATCACGAGGGGAAAAGGCTCTATGAGCTTGCAAGAGAAGGCATTGAGGTTGAGCGCAAAGCACGTCAGCTCACTATTTTCTCCCTGACGCTTGATGAAGTAACGCCTGTATCCTTTACCGCAACAGTCACCTGTTCAAAGGGCACCTATGTTCGTGTTCTTGCCGAAGATATTGCACTTGCAATGGATACTGTGGGGCATTTAACGATGCTCAGAAGAATTACGATTCATCCATTTGAAAATGAAGTACTTATCCCTTTTGAAGAGATTGAAGCACTCAGCGAGCAAATGGCGCAATTAGATGCGCTCTTACAACCAATCGATAGAGCGGTCATTGACTTACCTACCCTTCATTTTAATGCAGAGGATTCTGCCCGTATTCTTCATGGACAAAGGATACGGATTGAAGGTACACTCAACCATGACTTATATCGCCTTTATAGTGACGATAACCAATTTCTAGGAATCGGTGCGCCCAATACGCCAACTTCAATTGGCCCTAAGCGCATCATTCAACAGAGTTAATTTTTAATTGAGATTCATTTTTTTATTTTTTAATTTTGGAGGTTTTATGAGTTATAAACATATCACTGTGCCGGCGGGCGAGAAGATTACCATTAATCCGGATTTCTCCCTCAATGTACCCAATAATCCAATCATTCCTTTTATTGAAGGAGATGAAGTGGGTGCAGAGATCACACCTGTTATGCAAAAAGTCGTAGATGCTGCGGTTGAAAAAGCATATAACGGTGCTAAAAAGCTCTCATGGATGGAGGTATATGCCGGTGAGAAATCAACGAAGGTATATGGCAAGGATGAGTGGTTACCAAGCGAAACATTAGATGCTTTGAAAGAATTTATTGTTTCTATAAAAGGTCCGCTCACAACACCAGTCGGCGGTGGCATTCGTTCACTGAACGTCACTATGCGTCAAACGCTTGATCTCTATCTCTGTATGCGTCCTGTGCAATATTTCCATGGTGTTCCTTCACCTGTGAAAGAGCCTGAGAAAGTAGATATGGTCATCTTCCGCGAGAACTCTGAAGATATCTACGCAGGTATTGAGTGGGAAGCAGGATCTAAAGATGCGAAGAAAGTCATTGATTTCTTACAAAATGAAATGGGCGTGACCAAAATTCGTTTCCCAGATACTTCAGGGATTGGTATTAAGCCTGTTTCTGTCGAAGGCACAAAGCGCTTAGTGCGTAAAGCATTCCAGTACGCAATTGATAATGATAAGCCGAACGTAACACTTGTTCATAAAGGCAATATCATGAAATTCACCGAAGGTGGTTTCCGTGATTGGGGATATGAGCTTGCGCGTGAAGAATTTGGTGCAACATTAATTGGTAATGGTCCATGGTGTGAATTCAAAAACCCTAAAACAGGCAAAATGATTACTGTAAAAGATAGTATCGCGGATGCTTTCTTACAACGTATTCTCTTTGAACCTGAGAAATATACCGTTGTTGCAACGCTTAACTTAAATGGCGACTACATCTCAGATGCCTTAGCTGCGCAAGTCGGCGGTATTGGTATTGCACCGGGTGCAAACCTCTCAGACTCTATTGCCATTTTTGAAGCAACTCATGGCACAGCACCAGATATTGCTGGCAAAAACATCGTAAACCCAGGATCACTTATATTATCAGCTGAGATGATGCTGCGTCATTTAGGTTGGTCAGAAGCGGCTGATTTAATCATCAAGGCTTTAAATGGGGCTATCTCATCGAAGAAAGTGACTTCTGACTTCGCTAAGATGATGACTGATGCAACTCAAGTCTCTACAAGCGAATTTGGCGATGTTATGATTGCAAATATGTAACCGTACATAACAACTTATAAAGGCTTCTAATTTATTAGAGGCTTTTTTTTCGCCCTAAACTTAAGATCAAACCCATATCTCCTTATTTCAGGATATGCCTGCTAGAGGCTTATTTTCCATTATCCTTAATTTTCTTAAGCTGAATCAATAATATGACACCATTAGGAGAAAGCCCCTATTTTTTTCCTATATTTATGAATCTAGGCTGTCTATCACTTATTAAAATGAAGATTAATCTCACGTATTTCCCTAAAAATCCATATATTTTTCATCAACATTCGTCGAAGAAAACTCTATTTTTTCTTTGATAGCGTAATTTAATTGTAAGAATAGATGCAAATATATGCATCTATTTTATTTAAATGTCATAATCAGACTTTTATTACAGGCAAAGAAAAAGCTTCTAATAAATTAGAAGCTTTTTTTATGTCCGGTTATTTTGTTCTAGAGGTTACTAATTAATGCATAACTAACACTTCAATGGAACAACTAAACTTCGACTCTCTTACAAAGAGTATTAAACAGGCTTACAAACAGTTGTTTGAAGACCACGATCTGACTCTTTAGCATCAAACTCAACTTTTTGACCTTCTGCTAATGTACGAAAGCCATCTCCTTGGATTGTAGAGAAATGTACGAATACATCTGCACCACCGTCATCAGGAGTGATAAAACCGAATCCCTTGGATTCATTGAACCATTTAACAGTTCCAATACGCATAAAAAACCTCAAATATAAAACTTATATGATTTAAAATCATATTTAAAAATAGATACTGTCAACATCTGTGTGTCAACAGTTACTAACATTAATGGTAAATGACCTTAAATGCAAGATATATATTTTAAATATTTCAAAAGGAGTTTCAAATGCACATCGCGTACCTATCATTAGGTTCTAACCTAAATGATCCTATTTCACAGGTGAAAAAAGCACTTATTGAAATTAAAAACACAGCGGGAATTCTTACTATAAATGCGGAATCATCCTTATTTGAAACGCCACCAATCGGGCCTAGTCAACCCAACTTTATCAATGCGGTTGTCAAAATCACGACTTCTTTAGCGCCGCATGATTTATTGCTAAAACTACAAAAAATTGAACAATCTCACCATCGTGAAAGGCTGATACATTGGGGTCCTAGAACATTAGATATTGATATTTTAATGTATGATGATCGGACTATCAATGATGAAATTCTCACCATACCCCATCCCTTTATGCAAGAACGCGCATTTGTTTTAGTGCCTCTTTTAGAGATCGAACCCAATCTGATCACTCCGCAACATGGCGATCTTCATAAAATACTCATGACGCTCAATGATCGCTTGGATATCCAAAAAATATCACCTTAAATTGACTTTAAAAAAGGGAGAAAACGCTCTTTTTTAAGCAATTATTTAAATAACTAACCTAGAAATGATTAATATTTTAAATAACATTAGAGATGAAATCTTTATATTTTATTTTTTATAATTTATAAGCTAATTGAATTTAGCGGAATATTTTTCTATCTTCAATCTCTTATCTTTTTTAACCCTCTTACTGCCTAAAAATGCCGTCCTGAAGGATAACGCTATGAAAAAAATATTAATTGCGAGTAATAATGCCGGGAAAATCTCGGAGTTTAAAACACTGTTTTCATCATTAGGCATAAATATCATATCCCTCAAAGAAGCAGGTATAGATTCAGATCCTGATGAAACAGGGTTAACTTTTATTGAAAATGCGATTTTAAAAGCAAGAAATGCCGCAAAACTCAGTGGTCTTCCGGTATTAGCGGATGATTCTGGGCTCGTTGTTCCTTCCTTACACGGTGCGCCAGGAATTTATTCAGCACGCTATAGCATCGATGCAAACGATCATGCTAATAATCAAAAATTACTGAAAAATATGCAACATATGCAGGGAGAAGCGCGCGCAGCCTACTTTAAAGCCGTTTTAGTGATTCTCAGAGATGAAAATGATCCTGTTCCCCTTATCGCAGAGGGAGAAGTACATGGTTTTATTGCGGAGTCTATCAGTGGTAATGAGGGGTTTGGATACGATCCGCTTTTTTATTATCCCGATTTAGATCAAACTTTTGGTGATTTAGATTCACATGAGAAAAATAAAATTTCTCATCGGGCAAAAGCAATATCGGCTCTTTCTAAAAAACTAAAATATCTTTAATTAATAAAAAACAATAAGATACGAAGTTATCAACAGATTTAAGATAGTAACACTAGGATAAGTTATCCACAAAAATGTGCATAAGTAGTGGATAACTTTTTATTTTTTTATCGACAAATTCATCCAGATATTTGTACGGGGACTTTTCAACAGCAAAAAATAGGCTTAAGATAAGTTATTCACTGATTTTTACCAAAAACTGTGGATAACTCCCGCTGCTCATCATCATCTATTCTTTATAAAAGAGAAGATAATAATAAAAGCCTACAAGAATTTATTGTTAAATGTCAGCAAGTCCTAAGATCATTCTTTTCATGATCTATAAAGTCATTGAGCAAAACATCAAATATGTTTTTAATGATTTCAATTAAAATCAATCGTTTATATCGATTTAATCTCATTTTGATAGAGTAATTACGTATGTCTAAAAGAACATTATTTATAGGCTTTATGTTATTTGCCCTTTTCTTTGGTGCAGGTAACTTAATTTTCCCCCCGACGGTTGGTCAACTCAGTGGTGCTAACTTTATGCCGGCAATTATCGGCTTTATAGTCACCGGTGTCGGTCTTCCCTTAATCGGAATTATTGCAGGCTCTTTTTCAAAAGAAGGCTTTAGATCTGAAGCAAAACGTGTAGGCCCAATATTTGCAATTTTATTTATGGTCGTGATTTATTTAACGATTGGCCCATTCTTTGCAATACCTAGAACGGCAATGGTCTCTTATGAGATGGCTGTTTTACCTTTCTTACAAAATGGTCAAGAAACATTTATTTCAAAAATTATTTTTTCAGTTATTTATTTTGGCGTCGCCTTCTACTTAGCGCTTAATCCTACAAAACTTGTCGATCGCGTTGGGCAAATACTCACGCCCTTACTTCTGATTACCATTGTGTTGTTGATTATTAAATCTTTTTTTGATTTGAATGCACCCATTACAGAAATTGCGCCCGCTTTCGTGAAAGAACCATTTTTTGTTGGTTTCTCTGAAGGCTATCAAACAATGGATACCATCGCGGCTGTTGCATTTTCGATTATCGTTTTAAATGCAGTTAGAGCAACTGGGTTAACAACTCAATCATCTATTTTCAAACAAGCTTCCATTGCCGCGGTTATTGCGGGAGTCGGTTTAGGCCTTGTTTATATTTCGCTCGCGTGGATTGGGAATAACTACCCATTGACAGCAGCAGAAGCTGCGGGCGGAAATATGGGGACTTCGATTTTAACCGGCGTTGCACGTTTAACATATGGAGAAGCCGGCCGCACGCTCTTAAGTTTTATCGTAACACTAGCGTGTTTAACAACAGCGATTGGCCTTATTGTTGCAGTCAGTAGTTATTTCAATGAAATCTATAATAAAATTTCATATCGTACATATGCGGTTATTTTCACACTAATTAGCTTCATATTGGCGAGTCAGGGCTTAAGTTCCATCATCATGGGGGCAGTACCTATCCTTTTAATTATCTATCCAATAACGATCGTTTTAATCCTTCTCATCTTTATTGACCGTTTATTGAAAGGAATGCCTAATCTTGCATTTCAATTACCAATTTATGTCACACTCATTATCAGTGCGGTTACCGTTATCTTAGGGTATATCGGCGATTCAACATTGAAAATACAAGTCTCAAGTTGGTTGGAATATCTTCCGTTCCAAGATAGTTCAATGGGTTGGATGATTCCTGCTATTGCAGCACTGATCATTGGATACATTTTAGGAAAAGCCTTAAAAACGAAACAAGGTGAGTAAAATCATGCAATAAAGAATCCATTAAAAAATATGTTTTCATTTAAAAAAGCCGTTCAGTAAACGGCTTTTTTTGAATTATGTTAAGTTTTTAAGACGTTCAGGATAATTATCCGCAAAAAAGCGGTAGAAATCTGTGGATAACTTTGAGATAAATAAATATCTATTTTATGCATTTATCCCTCCATAGATTTATCTCTGTAGATATTCACAAGAAAAAGTCGATCAAAAGCTTGAATTTTCCGAGCAATTCGGTATTAATTGTGGATAAGTCTGTTCACTCATCATTATCTTTAATTTATAAAGAGATGAATATAACAATTATAGACATGAATTTTAAATCCCTATCATTGAGAGGTCACTATGTTTAAAAAACTATTATTAGGAAGTTCCCTACTACTCGCATCTCAAGTCATGGCTCAAGATGTCATTAAAATCGGCATTGAAGGCTCATATCCTCCATTTAGCTATATTTCTGAAAACCAAACGATGGAAGGATTCGAGCCTGATCTTGCAAAACTATTTTGTGAAAAGATGCAGCAAAAATGCGAAATTGTTCAAGTTGACTTCGATGCATTAATACCTTCACTCAATACCAAGCGTATTGATGCAATCCTTGCATCAATGTCGATTACAGATACCCGTAAAAAAGCGATCAATTTTAGTAATAAGTATTACCAAACACCCGCACGCTTTGTGATTCCTGTCGGTAAAACAATAGATATTACGGATGAAGGCCTAGCGGGTAAGAAAATTGGTGTTCAAAGCGGCACAATTCATGAAATTTACATGAACGATAAATATAAAAAAACGGCGGATGTCAGAAGCTATCGAAGTCTTGATGAAGCAATGCTTGATCTTGAAACAGGCCGTATTGATCTCGTATTTGCCGATGTAGTTCCCCTTGATATAGGCTATTTACAAAAAGACTATGCCGATAAGGTTGAATTTATTGGCCCTGCATTCTTTGAAGAAGAGTGGTTAGGAGAAGGGGTTGGCGTTGGTTTACGTAAAAATGATTCAGCTCTTTTAGAGAAATTTAACCAAGCGATTCAAGCAACCCGTGAGGATGGTTCATACAAAGAAGTAGAAGCAAAATACTTTGATTATGATGTTTACGGTGATGATAAATAAAAGATATTTATTTCAAATTCAAAACGAGAAAATCTTATCCGTTTGATATTAAAGAGATCTTTCTTTAAGATCTCTTTTTTTATAGACTATGCAAAAGTGAAACTAGATTTAAATGAAAAATAACAGCGGGGTTATTGCGTGCCATCATCAGCGGAGGGTTCATCTTTTTTAAAGAGTTATGGTAAGATCAAAACTCGTTAGATTTGTACTAGACTGCCCTGTTTTCAAAATGTCGGCGTACGGAAATTAAAGATGAATTCATTCTGGAATGGTTAAGCGCTATGGAAAAACTCTCACTACCAAAAATCTCCCAATCGCATGGTATTGCAATAATCCCGGGCTCTAAAAGTATTTCTAATCGCATATTATTGTTAGCGGCAATGAGCAGTGGCGAGACGATTATCCATAATCTTTTAAAAAGTGATGATACGGATAGAATGCTAGAAGCTTTAGCTGAACTCGGGATTGAGGTGACATTGCTAGATGAAAACACACGATCTTTCAAAGTCGTAGGGAATCCAGCCGGTTTTCCCAATAAGGAAGCGAGCCTGTTTTTAGGAAACGCCGGAACTGCTTATCGTTCATTAACAGCCGCCGCCACGATTAATCAAGGAAACTATGTTCTTTCAGGGATAGCGAGAATGCACGAAAGACCGATTAAAGATCTAGTTGATGCGCTAGTGGGATTAGGCTTTAATGTTGAATACTTGGGAAATGATGGATATCCACCGCTTAGGATTGCGCCAGGAGCTCTAAAAACAGATCAAATTTCAATTAAAGGGGATGTTTCTAGTCAGTATCTAACTGCGCTTCTTATGACGCTTCCACACCTCAAAAAGGAGGTCGTGATCAATATTGAAGGCGAGTTAATCTCTAAACCTTATATTGAAATTACATTACTGCTTTTAAAAGCCTTTGGGGTCCATATTCAACACCATGATTATCAAACATTTTTTATCCCTAAAGACGCAACGTTTATAACGCCCGGTGAGTTTTATGTTGAGGGAGATGCTTCGAGTGCCTCCTATTACTTAGGCTTAGGGGCATTATGCGGACCTTTAACGGTAAAAGGAGTGGGAACAAGTTCTATCCAAGGCGATATTCAATTTGTGGATGCTTTAATTGAAATGGGTGCGCAAGTGGTATGGGGGACGAATGAAATTACCGTTTCACCCCCTCAAAAAGGCTCATTAAAGGGAATAGATATAGATTGTAATCATATCCCCGATGCTGCTATGACATTGGCAACCTTGGCCCCTTTTTGCGAGGGGAAGATGACACTACGAAATATTGGGAGCTGGCGCGTAAAAGAGACCGATAGAATTCATGCGATGGCGACTGAACTTCAGAAAGTTGGTGTTAAAGTGGAAGAAGGCGCTGATTCTTTAGTGATCTATCCACAATCTGAAATTCATCCGAATATTGAGATTGAAACATATGATGATCATCGGATCGCAATGTGCTTTTCTCTGCTCTCCTTAAAAGCGCCGATTATCATTTTAGATCCGAAGTGTGTAGATAAAACCTTCCCGACCTATTTTTCGCTCTTTGCACACATCACATCGTAGGTCTGTGAAATTACTATGTTCCACAAATCATTTAAAACACTCTATAAACAAGGATTCTCATTAGTGGAACTCATGATTATTACGGTCATTATTGCCATATTAATCACTATGTTTTCACAAAATGTATTGGGGATTAATGATGAATCTAAGATTACCAAAGTTCATCAGAATTTACGGTCGATTGAAGGTGCTTTAGGTATTTTCAGAGATGATTTTAACCGCTATCCCTCAAAAGAAGAAGGACTCGCTATTTTAGTGGAAGATCCGAATGATCCTCAGTGGAAAGGACCTTATATTCAAACAGAAATATTAACGGATCCATGGGGAATCCCTTATTATTATGATCTATCACCGAGCCAATATCTGCTGATTACCCTCGGGCAAGATCAAAAAATAGGCGGTAGAGGTTTAAACAAAGACATTGTGTATAAGAAGCGCCTCGATGAGTGAAGAAGTAGCGTTAGAGATTTTATATCAAGACGAGGATATGATCGCTATTCATAAGCCGAGTGGTTGGTTTGTGCATCGATCATTGTTAGATCCCAAAGTAACGGATATTGTTTTACAACATCTGAGAGATCAGGTGGGAAAATACCTCTATCCTGTTCATAGACTTGATCGGCCGACTTCAGGAGTTCTGTTATTTGCTTTCAATGCTGATGCCGCTCGGCATTTATCCACACAATTAATGAACAATACTGTGGATAAAAAGTATCTCGCGATTGTAAGAGGCTATATCGACACTTTGGATCAGATGATTGATGAGCCTTTAACATTTATGCGCGATAAAATAGCGGATCAAGATAGTGGTGAAAAAGAACCGCAAGAAGCAGAAACGCATTTTCGGGGGTTAGCGCAAGTAGAGTTGAACTTATCCACAGGGAAATACCCTACATCGCGATATAGTCTGGTCGCTCTTTTTCCTAAAACAGGCAGAAAACATCAGCTTAGACGACATATGAATCATTTGTCTCATCCTATCATTGGTGATA
This sequence comes from uncultured Ignatzschineria sp., assembly GCA_947632245.1. Taxonomy (GTDB): domain Bacteria; phylum Pseudomonadota; class Gammaproteobacteria; order Cardiobacteriales; family Wohlfahrtiimonadaceae; genus Ignatzschineria. Next base: position 21,514 of record CANRON010000017.1, read on the forward strand.
CGACACATGGTGACTTACGGCATAATAGGCTCTTTTTGAAAGAGTTTAATGTGGATAGATTACTGTTGCATGCTTATAGTATTCAATTTAAACACCCGAAAACAGAAGAGGTGCTTACAATTAAAGCACCTCTTGATAGCTTGTGGATAACTCTGTTAGCAACATTGGGTTGGGACAGTGTTATCGAACAACTTTAAATCCTATTTTTATAAACTAAGGCGCAAAAATATCCAGAATTTCATCAAAGAAGTTACTCAATTGTCCTTCGATTTGATTCAGGTTTTTCTCGGGAATAGCGGCTTGTTCCTCAATTTGAGTATCGAGCATCGCTGCTTGGTTACAGGCATCATCATCGCCTAAAAGACAAGCCTTACCATACCAAGATTGCGCTTCGAGAAGATTTTGCTCCACAAATTCACCATATTGATACATGAAGGCCACATTGTAAGCGGAATCAGCATGATCAAGGTTTGCCGCTTTTAAGTAGAGATTAAAAGATTTCTCCTGATCTTTCTCAGTCTCTAAGCCATCATCATAGATGGAAGCAAGATAAAAGAGTGCTTCTGCATTGTTGCTATCGACTAACGATTCAAAATATTCTTTTGATTTGATATAGTCTTGTGGGGTTCCAAGACCTTCATAACTCAAGATACCGAGATAAAATACGGCATCAGAAGAGCCTTCTTCCGCTGCTTTTTCAAGGAGAGCATACGATTGGCGATAGAGCGTCTCATCGGCATTTTCGTTACCTTCCAAAAAGAAGAGATAGGCCATTAAGAAGAGGCTATCGGTATCGTTATTGGTTTTGATATTTTCAAGCAGCTTGTCAGATGATTGATTTAAAAAATGACGTGCTTCCTGATTATTAGCTGCCAAAATACTGGCTGGCGTTAATTCTAAAAGGGTAATACCTTCCGTTTCCCCCATAATTTCATGGAAGATATTTTGAAGTTGATAATTCGGTACGGCTTCAGCTGCTGCCTCCATAGTGCTGTTATCATCAAGTGTATTAACAGCAATACATCCTTCTTCATAGTTATTATCACATGATTGTTGGTACCATTTACGCGCTTCAGTGAGATCTTTATCGACAAATTCACCATTTTCATACATATAACCCACGTTGAAGGTGGAAGGATTATGATTGAGTGCAGATGCTTTTAAAAAATATTCGAAAGATTTTTCATAACTCTGTTCAACACCCTCTCCTAGATCATATTGGACACCAATACTAAATAGCGCTTCAGGATGATCTTTCAATAACGGACTTGTGTATAACTCTAATGACTTTTGATAATCTTGAGCGATGCCATTACCGTAATAATAGAGTTCACCCAATGAGAAGATAGCTTCGCTTGATCCGAGTGTTTGTGCTTTTTCATAAATGGATTTAGCTTGTCCATAAGCGTATTCATCAAAGTAATCATCCCCCTTTAATTGATAAAGAAGGCCCAGTAGATAAGTAGCATCAGGATTACCAGCTTCAGTTGCAGGGATAATCGCCGCGATGTTTTCACTTAAAAGATTAAATTGTTCATAATCATCAAGATTTTGTAGCTGATCAATTTTAATAAGATCAACAGGCTCGCTGTCACTCATAGCGGCATAATCTTGTTTGATCTCCTCAAAAATTTCCTCAAAAGATTTTGAATGAATACTGATACGTTTTAAAGCATCACAGCTTCGTGTTTCATGATTCTCACAGGCCGTTTTATACCAAGCAGAAGCGAGTTCTAAATCAGGAGTTAGTGCAGTAAAATCGCCAGACTCGTAGAGATAGCCTAAAGTATGTTGTGCGGTCGCATTATGAAGATCGGCTGATTGTGTATAGAGCGCTACACCTTTATCCGTATCGATGGCAACTCCATCTCCATGCATATAAAGTGAACCTAGACTAAATAGCGCATGCGGGTGCTGCCCTGCTTTTTCGTAATATTCTGCGGCTTTTGTATAATCTTGCGTCACGCCCTCTCCGTAATAGTAGAGATCGCCCAATAGATAACTCGCATCTTGAGATCCCATATTTTCAGCTTGAGTGAAATAATCTTTCGCTTTGGCAAAATCCTCATCTTTAGCATTATCTTCTGCTTCTGAATAGTAGTAATAACCGAGGAGTAACAGATCATTGCGATTATTGTTATCAGCACCTTTTTGAAGTTTATCAAGCACTTTTATGAGCTCAGAATGGCGCGTGTAATGATCCATGTCGAGTAAAGATTCAATCGACGGTATTTGTGTTTGTGCTGCAACGGTATCTTGTACGGAAGTATGATCTGTTTTAGATTCTTCCAAAATTGTCATGTCGACATATTCTTCTAACGGTGTATTCGCGTAGACAAAGGAAGAAGAGAGGATCGTTGAAATAATCAATGCAAATACTGTTTTTTTTGTCGGAATTCTAACCATCTGTAACTCCTTAAAGAGGTCTTACAATGGCTCGAAGTCTCAATTAATTTGCCATTGCATTGTAAATTGGGTGAATGGTTATAAGTATAAACGGAAAGAGGAAAGAACCCTCAACTTTATTCAGTCTGAGATTCTTTCCTCTGCGGGTTCAATATCACGTTGAATATGCGATATTGAATCAGTAATA
>CANRON010000018.1 GCA_947632245.1 uncultured Ignatzschineria sp.
CCTTTTATTCATTTATATTTCATGAAATCATCATTGAATAGCAATTTAAGTGATTAAGCACTCTACTTCTCTTGCGCTGCTTTTTCAGAGATTCCTTCCTTGTTTAAAAGCTGCTGTCTTATTGCTGCAACTTGAATCACTGCTGGAAGCGTGACACGATATGCAGGACCGCTTAACATCGGAACCGTGAAGATAGAGGTGATGAGAACGCCTAAAGGACCTGCAAGCGCACCAATTAATCGAGAAGCCCCTACTGCACCCGCAAACCCAGCAAGAAGTGCGATATTTGTCCCTAATACGGCATTGGCAAAAGAGGATGCAATCAGCATGCTTACTTGATAGCTAAAATGTCCCTTAGCAATACCTGCTTCAATAGCTTGCAATGAAATCGTATCATTATCGGCACTATTAAGCTGTAGATCTTGTTTAATCTCATTGCGTTCATCATTTGTCATCTTTTCCCATGAATTGGCGAAGACTTTTGCAATCAAAGCATTTTCGATCTCAACGATAGGGACATTGTAATCTGTTTTCACACCAACTTTTTCACAGACATCTATTAAAATTTCGCGATATAAAACACCTTCTCCCCGGATCATATTCGCAACTGTATTTCCACCGAAAAGCTGTAACTCTTCCGCAATTAATTGCCAAACCTTTTGGTAATCACCATTTGCCGCAATAAATTCAGGATTACTTGTGAGCTGCTCTGTCAACCATTTATCCCCATCGCGATTATGGGTAAGATAATCTACTAAAATACCCAGCATCTGATTATCGGCAAGCTTAAGTACTTCTAAATCACTATCTTCTCTATATTTAGGCATTTTACAATTCTCTCTTCTATTTTAGGATCAGGTAACTATATATTTACGATGCTTTACACTTACTATTTCATTATAAGACGTAAGACAAGATCGGTACAACCACCTACCGCCTGTTATAATCGCTTTTTAGAATCCGTATCAATTTTAAGGGAAATAAAAAGATATTCATATGTTTTCCCCTTTTTTTGTCTTTCATTGGCATAATATGCCATCAATAAGTGTGAATCTCGTGTACCTACTCGACTAACCTTTCAATTAGATATTAAGATGACGACCTTTAAATCCATTCATTATAAAAACGAAATTTTAGCAGGGCTCACTGTCGCGATGACTATGATTCCTGAATCTCTCTCCTTTGCTATTTTAGCGGGTTTAACGCCATTGACCGGGCTTTATGCTGCTTTTCTAATGGGCTTAATTACGGCCATTTTTGGCGGTCGCCCTGCGATGGTTTCAGGCGGTGCCGGTGCTACTGTTGTTGTTCTGATTGCGCTTGCAGCAATGTATGGTGTGCAATATCTATTTGCAGCGATTATTGTCGCGGGGCTCATTCAGATGCTCATCGGTATTTTAAAATGGAGTCAGTTTGTCAGACTCATTCCGCAACCCGTTATGTATGGATTCCTCAATGGGCTTGCTGTGATAATCTTTATGGCACAAGTCGCCCAGTTTGAAACAATTGATAGCAATGGCCTTGTTTCGTGGATGAAGGGTAGCAGCCTCTATATTATGGTAGGACTCACGGCACTTACGGCGTTTATTGTTGTAATCTTTCCAAAGATAACCCGCATTATTCCCGCTTCTCTTGCCGCAATACTCATTGTTTTTGCGATTGTGTATTTCTTTAATATCGACACAAAAAAAGTTTTAGATATTGCTAGCGTGAGCGGCTCACTTCCCTCTTTTAACATCCCCGAAGTACCCTTTACATGGGATACTTTGATGATCATCCTCCCGTTTTCGCTCGTCATGGCCGGCGTAGGCCTAATTGAATCGCTCTTAACACTCAATATTGTCGATGACATTACTAATACCAAAGGCAATACACGAAGAGAATCGATTGCTCAGGGTTTAGCGAATATTACCAATGGCTTCTTTGGTGGTATGGGCGGATGCGCAATGGTCGCGCAAACGCTTATAAACTTAGACTCAGGCTCTCGCGGCAGACTTTCTGGTATTATCGCTGCCATCACGATTTTGATTATCATTTTAATAGGTGGCCCCTTCATTGAGCAAATTCCAATGGCAGCACTCGTGGGCGTAATGATGATGGTTGCGATTACCACCTTTAAATGGGTATCATTCGGGCTTGTCAAGCGAATGCCCAAAAGCGATATTGCCACTTTATTTATCGTGACTATTATCATTATATTCACGCATAATCTTGCTGTGGCGGTCTTTATCGGCGTTGTCATTGCTTCTCTCATATTCGCATGGGATAACGCAATTCGTATTCGTGCAAGACGTTCTATTGATGATCAGGGTCGTAAAATTTATGCCATTTATGGGCCACTCTTTTTTGGAAGCTGTACCCATTTTTCTGAAAAATTTGACCCTGCTAATGATCCTGATGAAATCATTATCGACTTTGCGGAATCTCGTATCGTGGATATGTCGGCTATTGAAGTGCTTAAAAAAGTATGTGATCAATATGCCAATGCTGGTAAATCAGTCTCTTTAGTTCACCTTAATCCCGATAGCCGTAGATTATTACAATCAAGCCGACTATTTCCTGATTTATTGTCAGATTTTAAATAACGTACGGTCTTCTTGCTCTACCATCAATAAAAAAAGACCCTCATAATCATCATCTACTGCAGATTATTATGAGGGTTTTAACATCTCTTTAAATCACCATCATTACTGAATTTAAAAAGATCTCTTCAAAGAAGGCATTTTATTTTATATCTTCAAGCTTAGATCTTATGATCGATTAATCTCGAAGATAAAATAGGATCTATCTGTCCATATATCGATTTAGCACTACATTACAAGTTCCCAATCGATAAATATTTTGTTTCTAGGTATGGCTCAATACCTTCAATACCGCCTTCGCGCCCAAGCCCACTCTCTTTAAAGCCACCAAAAGGTACTTGTGCCGCGCTTGGCAAACCATCATTCCAGCCGACAATCCCAAAATCGAGATTATCTTGAATATAAGTACCCATTTTATAATCATTCGTGAAATAATAAGCAGCTAAACCAAAAGGCGTGCCATTAGCGATTTCAAGTGCTTCATCAATCGTATCAAAGCCGATAATCGGTGCAACAGGACCAAATGTCTCTTCGCTCATAATCAACATATCAAGGGTCATATTGCCAAGAACGGTAGGCTCAATAAAGAAGGTTTTCTTCTCTAAATCAGCAATACCGTTACCTCCGGCAAGCACAGTTGCACCTTTCGCTTTCGCATCTTCGATCTGCTCAATCACCTTATCAAAACCTTTTTGGTTAATAAGCGGACCTACATCGGTGGTATCATCCATGCCATTACCAAGCTTTAGTGCTTTAGCCGCTGCCGAAAATTTCTCGCTAAACTCTGCAATCACAGAGTTGTGGACGATAAAGCGATTAGCACACACACACGTTTGACCGGCATTACGGAATTTTGAAGCAAGCGCTTGCGTGACAGCAAAATCAATATCGCCATCGGCGCAGATGATGAATGGGGCATGCCCGCCTAGCTCCATCGATACGTGTTTCACAGTGCCGGCACTTTCGCTAATTAAACGCTTACCGACCGGCGTTGAACCCGTAAATGTAATTTTACGAACATCAGCGCTTGCTGTGAAAAGAGGACCGATTTTAGAGCCCTCACCAATCACGCATTGCACAACATCTACCGGGAATCCTGCTTCATGCGCAAGCTCTACTAAACGAATCATCGTCAATGGTGTATCTTCAGCTGGCTTTACGATAAACGTACAGCCGGCTGCAAGCGCGGGACCTGCTTTACGGGTCATCATTGCCGCTGGAAAATTCCAAGGTGTAATTGCTGCGACTAAGCCTAAACCCTCACGCGTCACTAAAATACGCTTATTCGTAGTTGTCGCAGGAATTGTCCGTCCATAGATACGTTTCGCTTCTTCTGCATACCATGTTAGATAGCTAACTGCATAATCGACTTCGCCTAATGACTCTTTAAACGGCTTACCATTCTCCTCTGTCATCACTTTTGCAATATCTACTTTATGCAAAATAATAAGCTCTGCCCATTTCATTAAAAGTGCCGCACGCTCATATGCAGACGTTTTTTTCCACGTCTTGAATGCCCTTGCACCTGCTTGTAATTTTGTATTGACGGAATCAGCATCATCGACCTTCAATGTTGCCAAAAGTGCACCGGTTGCCGGATTACGTACGAATAAATTTGTCATCATGTTACCTCTTTATAAATAAAGGGAAACCCGTAACTGGACTTCCCTTCTTATTGATTCTTCTATACTTTGCTAAATAAACTGCTACCTAGCTGTAGCTTGAGGGTGGTCGACCTATTCCCATGCTTTACTATTTCGCTGCTGCGAAAGCATCCGTTAAAATCGCTAAACCTTTCGCTAACTCTGCATCAGTAATTGTTAATGGTGATAAGAAACGAATCACGTTACCATTAAGACCGGCATGTAGGAGGAACAAGCCATTGTCATTTGCATATTTTTCAACAATTTTCGCACGCACTGAATCAGGTTTTTTCGTGACAGGATCTGTTAATTCAGCTGCAACCATTGCACCTAAGCGACGGATATCACCAATATAAGCATGTTCTTTTTGAGCATCCGTGAGATATGCCTCAAGTTTTGCACCTAATGCTTCTGCTTTATCATTCAAGGACTCTTCTTCTACGATATCACATACTGCCAGTGCTGCGGCACATGCAAGTGGGTTACCAGAGAATGTCCCGCCTAATTGGCCTGCGCCCGGCGCATTGATCACTTCAGCACGACCAACAACTGCACTCAATGGCATACCTGCTGCTAATGATTTTGATGTTGTCATTAAATCAGGCACAATACCAAAGTGCTCCATTGCAAAGAGTCTACCCGTACGGCAGAAGCCTGTTTGGATCTCATCTGCAATGAAAAGAATGCCGTGTTCTTGACAGAAATTATAAACATATTCGACAAAACGCTGTGGCGGAATAATAAATCCACCTTCGCCTTGTACCGGTTCCATGATGATACACGCAACAGTCTCTGGGGATACAGTCCCTTGGAAGAACTCATTGAAACGCGCAATCACGTCGTCAATGTATTCATCGATACTCATATGGCTAGGACGCTCATATACAAATGGGAATGGTGCTTGATAGATTTCTGAAGCAAATGGGCCGAAACCTTCTTTATATGGTTTTACTTTACTTGTAAGACCCATTGTAAGGTTTGTACGACCATGGAATGCACGGTTGAATGCAACAACACCTGTTCTGCCCGTAAATTTACGTGCAATTTTCACTGCGTTTTCAACAGCTTCAGCACCTGAGTTTAAAAGAATCGCTTTCTTCGCATGATCACCTGCTGTAATTTCACACAATTTTTTACAAACTTGAATGTAGCCTTCATACATCACAACGTTAAAACCAGGATGAGTAAAGTTTTGAAGTTCATTTTGAATCGCTTCAATCACTTTAGGATGACTATGACCCACATTCATCACACCAATCGCGCCGGCGAAATCGATAAATTCTTGCCCGCTTTGTGTCATTACTGTTGCACCCTTTGCTGAAACCGCAATATTCAGGTTTCCATTGCCGACACCTTGTGCGACATACTGATTACGTAATTCTTGTAAAGTTGACATATGTTAGTCCCTTTCTAAATTTTTATATGAGTGAAATCTAAAATTATTTGAAGTATTTGCGCTCTGGCAATAATAGAGCAATCAACAAAGCACCCAACACTTTATTACAAATTCCCTTCGCACAGATCCATCTGTAGAAATCCATAATATCGATAAAAAGAGCCGGATGCTTTGTGGATTGCTCGGTTCTTTAGAACTGAATTCATCATAGATTTTTCATCTTTTAATGACAATTAGCTAAAGATAATGAAATTTATGCTAAAGTCATACGATCGTATGAAGGATAATTACTATGTCACTTGAACTTACTATTAAAGAACTCATTCACCATACTGAATTGAAAATCACCCTAAAGGCTGGTAAATCAGGGATTAACCGCACTATTTTATGGGCCCATACTTCAGAATTAGAAGACCCTAGTAAATGGGTTTTACCACATTATCTGATTATGACGACAGGGTTAGGTATTCCTGAAAATGCCCAAAAACAGCGCGAATACTTACAATATTTGGTGGATGCTGAGCTTGCTGGACTCATTATTTCTGACCATATGAATGCACCGAGCGACCTATCTGCTCTCTATGATATGGCTGATGCTATCGGCTTTCCAGTGATGATGAGTGATTACAATACACCTTTTGCAATTATTGCAAAGGTCGTGAGTGAGGCGAACAAAGACAAAAAAGATGCCATTAACCATCAACTCATAAAAGTGTTGTACGAACATACAAGAACATTAATTCAAGAGCACAATATTAATGATCTCGTCAATCGGGTACGGTTATTACTGAATATCGAAATATATCTTCTGGATATCACGCGCCCCAATGTCCCGCCCTTTCCCGATTCTCCTTACCCAGATGAATGGGTTGATGAGCTATCTATCATAAATTTTTCCAAGATCCATAATGACACCCATCACGAACTCATTGAGAACAGTGGGTTTTCTTGCCATATCATTCCGCTGAAAGCCGAGGATTATGCGCTTGTCATTATTAACCAAACGCTCAATAACGACCTTTTACAAAATCTTACGCTTCTCTTTAGTTTTTATATAGAAGGTCGTATTGAAAACTTCAATCGACTGCTAAAACAGAGCGGGGAATTTTTTGATGATATTTTGCATGAACGCGTTAACGAGTCTTATATTAAAAAGCGCTTACCCAACTTTAAAATAAAGCTCGAACGAAGCCGAATTTTGATCTTCAAAAAAGATCCTAATATCAATTATGACAAATTCTTCTTCAATCATGCCATTTACGGCATTACCTTATTTCAAAATGATCAAGTCCTAATGATTACAGATAATGAGAACTGTGATGTCATTAGTCAAAGCGCTATTGCTATTGGGATCAGTAATCCCCTTGAAGATCTCGCGAGATTGAAAGATGCTTTAAAAGAAGCCCGCCTTGCCTATAAAAAAAGCTCTAAGACAACGCCTATCCAATATTATGCGGCCGATTCTTATGCAAAATATGCTATCCCAAAAAGTCTAGAGGATGCACAAAAACTCTTTGACTTTAATTTAAAATCTCTATACCAACAAGATCAAGACCGTAATACGCGTTATCTTACAACACTTAAAGTGTTCTTAGAAAATGATCGCGCTTGGGAAAAGAGCGCTAAAATCCTGCATATTCACAAACAGACACTTGTATATCGTGTTCAAAAAATACACGAGATTACAGGTCGCAGAACCGACACAATGGAAGATATGGTTGAGTTGTGGATTGCGCTGAAAGCCGGTGAAATTCTCGGTTTAATTGATGATACTCACTAAACTCATACATAAATAAGAAGATTTTAAATGGCACAAATTAGTATTAACTATATAGAATTTAACGTTAAAAACATTGATCGCTCGAAGTGCTCAAAGCCGCGGGCGCTGAAATCACAATGCCGATTACTGATTTCCCAGGGGGGAAACGCTTTCATTTTAAAGATTTAGATGGTTATGAGCTGGCGGTTTGGTGTGAGTAATATTGATATTAATGGCCTGAATTTTTTGCCTTTAAAAGACTCCCTATTTCAATAATTGCACCAATAAAAAATGCTGTATATTTCGATACAGCATTTTGCATATACAATACGTATAAATATCAATTACAAAAACAAGGAGTTGAATCTTTATTTATCAGTTTCTAAATAAACTACCTGCGTCTGTAAAAATTCTTCTAAACCATGCTTACCATCTGCGCCACCAATCCCTGACTTTTTCCAGCCCGCATGGAAACCTTGCATCGCTTCGAAGTTTTCACGGTTAATATAGGTTTCCCCAAATTCTAATCGTCTTGTGAGATAAAATAGATCATTAATATTAGTACCATATACCGAACTCGTTAAACCAAACTCACAATCATTAGCGAGTGCTATGACCTCATCTAATTCACTAAACGTTGCAATCGGTAAGACAGGGCCAAAAGTCTCTTCATGCATGATATCCATATCTTGTCTAACATTACTTAAAATAGTAGGCTCAAAGAAAAATCCTGCTGAATCTGCTCGCTTTCCACCAAACTCCAAAATCGCACCTTGTTCAATTGCTTTCGCGACTTTAGCTTCTATTGATTCTAAAGCACGCTTTTCAATTACTGGGCCCATATGCAGTTCTCCCTCTGCGTACAAAGAGGGATCGCCATATTTAACTGCGCTGAACTCAGCAATTAGCTTCTGTGTAAAAGCATCTTTAATACTTTCATGCACATAGACGCGCTCTGCACAATTACATATTTGTCCTGTATTACCGATTCTAGATGCGGTAATTGCTTTAGCAGCCAAATCCAAATCTGCATCTTTTAGAACAATTGCTGGCGCTTTTCCTCCAAGCTCTAAAGAGACTTTGGTAATGTTTTTAGAAGCCTCTCTCATCACAGCTTCCCCTGCGGGAACAGAGCCAGTAAGACTGACCATATCAATGCCGGGATGTCCAGCTAATGCACTTCCTATCTCAGCACCATCACCATTGACAACGTTAAATACGCCTTTTGGTAAACCGATGCTATCGACTATTTCAGCAAATACAAAACAGTTGATAGGCGTAATGCTACTGGGTTTGATAACAACCGTATTGCCAGTAATAAGCGCTGGCCCCATCTTTCTCGCAATTAAAAAGAAAGGGAAGTTCCAGGGCAATATCCCTGCAACAACGCCTAAAGGGCGCTTAAATAGCATAATATTTTCAGTCGGCCTATCACTTTGAATAATCTCACCCTCATAGCGTCTTGCCCACTCCGCTTGATAATCAAGGTAATCTGCTGTAAAGAAAACTTCAACTTTTGCCAAATCCTTTGTTTTCCCACCCTCCTGAACAATGATATCTGTCAATTCATCGGCTCGCTCACGAATACCAGTCGCTATTTTTCGAAGATATTCGCCTCTTTGATAAGCCGGTAAGTGCTCCCATGATTTTTGAGCATCTCGTGCAGCTTTTACAGCAAGCTCGACATCTTGTATTGAACCGATGGGTTCTTTTGCAATAACCGTTTCAGTAGATGGATTTAAAACATCACGATATTTTTTCGCTGTCGCTACAAATTCACCATTAATATACATTGATAATTTCTTCATACTTGCTCCTTGGTCGTTATATTATTAATTTATTATCTTATAAAGATTAATCTATCAGAGTTAGGGGAATAACTCATCTAGTTGCTGGAGCTCACTCTCCCTTAATGACCCTGCATAATTACGCGAATCACCTTCCATATAGCCAAATTTTCGACTGACTGCTGTTTTAATCGTAGTAACAAAATCATTGCCTATTAAGTAAATACTCATTAATTCACTAATCTTGCGATGATTTTTTGCTACCTCTTCTAGATCATTATTCCTATAGGCCTGGTATGTTTTTGCAAACAATTCAGGAACTAAATTATTAAGCCCCGATAAAACACCATCCCCCCCATTCATTAAATTAGGAACAAAGTACTCATCATATCCGGCTAAAATTGAAAAGTCAGGCCTAACTTCTTTTGCCTGTAAAGCGATCATTCGAGTATGAGATAATGTATCAACCGTATCTTTAATGCCAACGAAGTTAGGGCATAAATCTAGTAACGTTAATGTAATTTCCGCATCAATATCACAGCCAGTTCTAGCCGGAAAATTATAAATGAACCACGGGATATTAATTTGACGATCGATATCTTGATAATACTCGATAATTTGTGCTTTAGTTTGCCCATAGTAATAATGAGGGAGAATCATGACCGCGTCATATCTACACTCCTCTGCTTTTTTAGACAACCGAATAATATCGGGTATATAGGTTGCAGAGGTATGGGCAATAAGCGGCAATGAAGTATACCCCCTCGCTCTCTCAATCAGTGTAATGCGTTCCTCTATCCCTAGAGTCGCAAATTCTCCGATACTCCCCATTAATAAAATACCATTAATTCCAGAATCAGTTAGCCTTTTAAAATGTTGCTCTAATCCTAAAAAATCAATCTGGTCATCCTTTGTGAAGGGTGTTACCGATGGGCACCATGCCCCTTTAAATTTATTCACAGACATTACAAAATCTCCTTCATATTTATAATAATTAATATATAACAGTAAGCCATATATTAAATATAGCCCTATTGCCCAATAAAACTATGCAAATATCCTCATTTTTTATGCACATTGCTACATTGATAAACAAGATCCACCTCAACTATCTATTTTAAGCTGATTAATTTATATTTTACCTAATACCTTCAAATGATTTATTCTCTGTGCTTTACTAAGAATTCAGCACTCGCTGCCGCAATCGCTATAAACATACTATAAAAATAAAAGCGATGTGATTCTTAGATAGGAGGAAATATGAAAGTAGACATATTAAAAAGAGGTATTTTATCAGGCGGCTGCTTAGTATTTGAAACTAAGACTCATTCTTTTAAATCCCAATGGCACTCGCATCCTGAATATGAGTTAGTATTTATTAAGTCCGGTAAAGGAGAGCTCCAATATGGCGCCACGAAAATTGCATTTAATCAAAATGATCTTTTCCTTTTTGGTCCTTGGATTCCTCATGAGTTTATAGATGTCAGCCTTGATCATCATTCTATTTCCTGTATTTTTCATGAAGAATTACTCTCAATTTCTAGTTATCAGTGTCAGATTAGCCAATCAATTTCTCAGCTTTTAAAAAGCGCACATAATGGTATAAAATTTGAAGTAGATAACCATAGCCGTCCCCGTGTAGATTCGTTTTTTAAAACAGTCCTTCAACAAAAAGGTATCCTTCAAGCAATAGAGCTATTACTATTTATCTATAAAACAATTGAGCTTAATACCAATAATGTATCAATTGCCAACATTGCAAATCCGTCAGAATCTATCTTTATTGAGAGAAATGCCAAATTTCAAAATATTCTAAAATATATTAATGATAATCTCTCAAATAACATATCTATTCAAGATATCGCTAATGCCTTCTTTATTTCTCGGAGCACTCTAGCAAGACTTTTTACAGATATTCTCCAAACAAATATTACCCATTACATTACACAACAAAGATTATCTCACGCCTGTCAGCTACTCTCTACAACCAATATACCGATAACTGAAATTGGCGGACGTGTTGGTTTTCAATCTATATCATCTTTTAATAGAGCATTTGCTAGATATAAATCTCTCTCTCCAAGAGACTATCGCCAACAATATAAACTATCTTCATAGAGCAAAAAAGGAATAAATATATAATATATACTTACTCCTTCAATCGTAAAACTACCAATACCAGCTTTACCGTATAAGATTATGATTATTTTTTTAATAACAACTTATTATAAGAAGCACCATAAAACACTACTACTAAGAAACAAACAAAAGGTAATAGAAAAGAAATAGCTGTTCCATATATATCTCCTACCATTCCCATTATTAAAGGCATTATTGCCCCTCCTACTATAGCCATTATCATACATGAACTACCGATCTTTGTGCGAGATCCTAAGTTCTTCACCCCCATTGCGAAAATAGTCGGGAACATAATAGATATAAAGAAGAAAGTCACTATTACGGCTAATACGGAAATATAGGCAATTCCTGTTGATGCAATCAACATCATTAAGGAACATATTACTCCATAGGTCACCAACATCTTATTCGCTTTGAATTTCGTCATTAACGCTGTACTAATAAAACGTCCTAGCATTAAGAATAGCATTGCGATCGATAAATAAAATGCGCCCTGCTGACTAGAAGAGTTCGGCCAATTTTCAACAGTTAAGTTAATAAAGAAAGCGCCTATTCCCACCTGTGCTGCTACATAAAAGAACTGTGCAACAACACCAAATACAAACTCTTTGTGCGCAAATAATGGTTTATTATGTGCGGCAGCATCAATCTCAGCTTCATTGCTGCGTAAGTCTGGTAGTTTTGTTCTTGCAAAGAAGAGAATCAATAATAGTACCAATAGAGCAATCGCAACATAGGTTATCATTACCGCCGTCTCACCACTACTTGCGCTTGCAACAGCTTGTTCTCCTGATTTAAAGAACAATAATCCACCAATTAAAGGCCCACAAAACTGCCCTAAACCATTAAAAGATTGAGAAAAGTTTAATCGGGTTTCTGCTGTGGTAGCATCACCCAAAGCTGCTGAATAAGGATTTGCCGCTGTCTCTAAACAACCAAGCCCTAATGCTAGAATAAATAATGCGAATAAGAAAAAATAGAAGCTACCAACTGAAGTTGCCGGAACAAATAGTAATGCACCGATTGCATAAAGTGATAAACCTAAAATTATTCCGCTCTTATATCCTCTTTTCTCCATAAACAAACCTGCGGGGATAGCCGCACAGAAATACGCGCCAAAATACGCAGCCTGAACTAGTCCTGATTGCCCCTTACTCACATTTAATGTTTCTTGGAAATGCTTATTCAGAACATCCATTAAACCATAGGATAAACCCCACATAAAAAATAGTGATGTAATTAAAATAAATGCAACTCTATATTTAGGATCTGTAATTTTAGCTTTTATTGTATCCATAATATCCTCCTCAATTTAATTATTATTGTGTAGATAAATCAAAAATTTTAGTCATAGCTACCCATTTTTCATCATCTTTTGCCCAAGGGGTCGCGACCTGATATTTCCACATCAGCATTTCCCACTCTTGATTTACTTTATTATTTTTAGATGCTTCCGCCGCTATTTCCACATCATAAGACTCATTCACCTCCATAATCATAAATAGGCGCGTTCCGATTCGCCAAATTTCCATATTTTCAATCCCAATATCCTTCAAATGCTCTGCTATTTCAGGCCATATTTTTTGATGGAACTCCTCATATTCTGCTATTAGCTGTGGATCATCATGAAGATCCAGAGCTTGGCAATAACGTTCTAATTTTTTCATATCGTAAGCGCCCTATCTAAATGTGTATAGCCACCGTCAGGAAAAAGCCATTGTCCCGTTGTATGCGAAGAGAGAGGTGATAGTATAAAAACAGCCATATTCCCCATTTCTTCTACTGTCGTCATCCTACTTTCTAATGGAATATTTTTAACAATACTCGAAAGCTTTGCATCTGAGTCACTGAAGGACTCTATCCATTTTTTATATAAAGGAGTCCAAACCTCCGCGGGAACTAAGCAGTTACACCTCACTCCATCTCTCGCATAGGAAGCAGCCCATTCTCTCGTTAATGAAAGCTGTGCTCCTTTTGCGGCTGTATAGGCACTAGTACCACCTTGACCAGTTAGCGCAGTTTTGGAACTGACATTTAAAATTGAGCCTTTAGTTTTCTTCAGTTCATCAATACAATAGTGCGCCATTGTGAAGTAATGCATAAGGTTTCGCTCTAAAGACTCCCTAAAACTATCTGGGGATGCTTCTAATGCAATACTGTCATTAACTCCAGCACAATTTACCAATCCATCTATTTGTCCAAACTCAGATTTAACTTGATCAATTGCCTCTTTTATCCCCGAATCATTATTTGCTAATTCCACTTTAATGACTTTTGTTTTAGGTTGAAGATCAAATATAACGTCATTAACTTCATCTGTAAGTGGGCTGCGGGCAAAAATAATAGGTATGCCACCTTCCCTTGCAATAGCAACAGAAATCCCCCCCCCAATTCCTGAACCACCACCTGTTACAATGAATACTTTATCTTTAATTTTTAAATCCATAATACCCTCCATTTATTCTTATTTTATTGTATAAATATCACATGCATTTCCACCCATAATTGCCGCTTGTTCAGGCAATGATAGAGTCTTAATGTTGGTTTCTATCAGGGAGTAGACATCGCTATACTCCCCTGCTAAATCACATACAGGCCAATCTGAGCCAAAAAGTAGGCGCTCTGGTGTGAATAGTTCTATCGCAATTTCTATAAAAGGATTGATATCAGAGGCTATCCAACCTTGATCCGCTTCTGTAATTAATCCCGATAACTTACAATAGACATGGGGCAACTTGGCTAATTCACGTACATTTTCACGCCAAACTACCGGGTTAGTTTCCTTAATATTTGGTTTTCCCAAATGGTCTATCACAAGTGTGGAATTATCATGTCTTTGACAAAATAGCGTTGCTGCTTTTAAATCCTTCTCGTGAAACAAAACCTCATAAATATAACCTTGACCCAAGAGTGTTTTTACACCGTTATTGAAGTATTCATCCTTAAAAAATAGAGAAGGATCACTCTCATCTTGAATCAAATGTCTAAAGCCCTTGATTTTACTGTCTTTATACTTATCTAATTCTGATAACAGTTTTGGGCCTCGTAAATCAACCCAGCCAATTACCCCTTTAATCCAAGGATATTGCATAGAAAGACTTAGTAAAAACTCATTTTCAATGGTCGATTGCCTTGCTTGGACTGCAATAACACCATCTATTTCATATTTTTTCAGAGTCTCTTCAATATCTTTTGGTAATATATCTCGCTTTAACTGTGGAACTCCATCATCAATCCAGGGATAATCTTCCGGAATATATTTCCAATAATGTTGATGACTATCTATTCTCATATTGCCTCCTTTTATAATGAAGTATTTTGTTTCCAGAACATAAAATCATATTGCTCTAGTGCATCCGCTTTAACTTCATAATCACCGCTTGCCGTATTAATCACGCATTCCAATAATCCATCTGCAATAAAGTCCAAAGATTCTCCCTCGATGACAGGACCGCAATTGAAATCAATCATATCTATCAATTTGTGAGCAATTTTATTATTTGTTGCTACTTTAATAACAGGGACAATAGGGTTACCCGTTGGCGTACCTAATCCTGTTGAGAAAATAATAATATTTGCCCCAGCTGCGACTTGACCTGTAACCGCCTCTAAATCATTTCCAGGGGTACATACTAGAGAGAAGCCTTTATCTGGCATGAGTTCCCCGTAATCTTTTACAGAAGATATTGGTGCTGCCCCTCCTTTTTTTGCTGCCCCAGCAGATTTAATTGCATCTGTAATCAATCCATCTTTAATATTTCCAGGACTTGGATTATCAGCTATCGTCGCACCTTGAAAGTTTGCCGTTTTTTCATAATGTTCCATTAAATCTAAAAACTTTTTCTTATCTTCGAAATTAATACAACGTTCTAATATATTTGCTTCTGCTCCGCATAACTCAGGAAATTCTGCCAAACAACTAGCACCGCCTAGTGCAACGATTCTATCTGATACTTTCCCCATTACAGGGTTAGCAGAAATACCCGAAAAGCCATCTGATCCACCGCACTTCACTCCAATTTTTAATTTAGATAATGGTACATCCACTCTCTGGATATTATTAGCCTTTGTTAGAGCTGCAAAAGTATCTGAAATAGCAGTCTTCATCATCTCCTCTTCGCTATCCCAGTCTTGCTGTCTAAAAAATAGAAGAGGCTTATCAAACTTAGAATTTACAATCGATAATTCTTCTTTAAAAAGAGCAATTTGAGCCTTTTCACAACCTAGACTAAAAACAGTAACCCCGGCAACATTAGGATGATCAGCATAGTTGGCTAAGATTCTGCAGAAGGATCGAGCATCATAATTGGTACCACCGCAACCTCCGTTCGCATGAATAGCTCTAATGCCATCAACATTTTCAAACATCTGTTGTTGTTTTTTCTGCTTATTTGAGTTACCCATCAATAAGTTGGTAATATCTGCGTAATCCTCTTTGCCATATCCGAGAGGTTTAGATAAAGCCTGCTGTAATTTGGTCGCATTCCTATTTTCACAAAATACTAAGGGAATAATCAGCCAATAATTTCTCGTTCCAATACGCCCATCATCTCGCATATAGCCTTTAAAGGTTCTTGCTTCCCATTCAGTAACATCAGGCTCATTCCAAATGTAATCATACTTATTATTTAGGCTAATCGGTGCCGAAAAGTGCTTTATATTTTGTGTTGTAACTACCTCTCCCCTTTGTATTGAATCTATGGCCTTTCCAACGGGGACTCCGTACATATAAACGATATCTCCAATTTCTAGTGCCTCTATAGAAAATTTATGCTTAGCTGCGACATCCGTCACCAATGTATAATGCTTATTATTCCAGCTAACCTCTAAGCCTTTGGGAAGATCCGTCAATGCTACGATTAAATTATCTTTTTCATCAATTTTTAATATTTTTTTCATAAAGCCCCTCATTCATATAGATATAATTCATATTATTAAAACCATATATTTTTAATATGCATATTAGTTCTAAATGTATGCAGAAAAATTAATAGTTTGTATCCATCAACCTTTTTGTGGGTCATTCCCCTGGGAAATCTCTATTAGCATTTTTTGTAGTCTCTCCTCGATCTCATCCCAATTCCCCATCTTTATTAGTTCAGGGTCGGTCATCCAACTCAGGCCACAAGAGATCACACCTTGAATAGATAAACAATCTTTAACATTATGCAATCCAATCCCTCCTGTCGGCATGAATTGGATTCCTTGATAAGGCGCAAGCAATGCTCTTAGCATTGGAATCCCCCCTGAGGCCTCTGCGGGGAAAAACTTCAATGTTTTTAATCCCAAGCTTAGTGCCCTTTCAAGGGTCGCGCCAATGGCCAATTTACACTTCCAACAGAAACTGAAGAAAAATATGACCTCATTATTGTTGGGGGTGGTATCAGTGGTTTAACCGCAGCAGTACTCTATCAAGAGCGTTTTGGTACCGACAAGAAAATTTTAATTCTGGAAAATCATGATGATTTTGGCGGCCATGCAAAACGCAATGAGTTTGCGACAGATCAAGGTACTCTTATTACCTACGGTGGGAGTGAATCCCTTCAATCTCCGCGCTCTGATTATAGTGAAAATGCCATTAACTTTATTAATAGTCTTGGTATTGAACTCGATAAACTAGAATCTCATTTTGATGTAGGCTTTTATACCAAGCAAGGGTTAAGTAAAGGTGTGTTTTTTGACAAGGCACATTTTGGCGTCAATAAAATTGTCAGCGGCGATCCTAGTCGTGGCCCTGCTTATGACATCCCGGTGGGGGAAGAAAATGGTCGATCGGTGGTAGATTTCATCAATGATTTTCCAATGAATGAAACTGATCGTGCTGATTTAATCAAACTTCATTTAGAAGAAACTGATTATCTCGCAAATATGAGCATCGAAGAGAAAGAACAGTATCTTGATGATCATAGTTACACGCAGTTCTTACGCGATAAGGTGAAGCTTTCGAATCAGGCCGTGCTTTTTTTCCAACAAATACCGCATGATTTCCAAGCCGCCGGCATTGATGCAATGAGCGCAGCGGATGCAAGAGCTTGTGATCTCCCCGGCTTTAAAGCAATGAATTTACCACCGCTTGATGAACATAGCCAAGCTGTACTGGATGATCTTTATATTCATCACTTCCCTGATGGAAATGCGACACTTGCGCGCTTAATGGTGCGTAAGCTTATTCCGAGTATTGCTCCCGGTAATACAATGGAAGATGTTGTGCTTGCAGACTTTGATTATAGCCAGCTTGATCGCCCTGAAAACAACGTCCGCATTCGCCTAAATTCAACGGCTGTTCGTGTTGAAAATGATACAGATGGCAAAGGATCTTCTGTTGTTTATCTCCAAAATGATAAAACTCATCGTATTCATAGTAATGCTACTATTATGGCTTGTTATAATATGATGATCCCCTATATAGTCCCCTCAATGCCGGAAGATCAAAAAATGGCGCTTCGTCATAATGTGAAATTCCCCCTTGTTTATACCAAAGTAGCGCTCAAAAATTGGAAAGCATTTAAAGAAAGTGGTGTCCACCTCATCTACAGTCCCAGCTCTCCTTTCAGCACAGTGAAGCTTAACTATCCTGTTTCTATGGGTGGCTATGAGCATGCTAAGACAGAAAATGACCCTGTTGTGATTCATATGATTTATGTCCCCACAATGCCAGATTCTGGATTACCTGCATCAAAACAAGCAGCTATGGGGCGCGCGAATCTTCTCGGTATGACTTTTGATGCGCATGAGAAAATGGTACGCGATCAATTAGAAGCAATGTTTAGCGAATATGGTTTTCAGCAAGATGATATTCTTGGTATTACCGTTAATCGCTGGTCTCACGGCTATGCTTATTACCCTAGTACACTATCTGATGATATGGAATACTTTGAAACAGCGATGGAAATTGCCAATAAACCATTTGGAAATATCTATATTGCCAACTCTGACTCCGAATGGTCTGCATACGCACACTCTGCCATTGATGCGGCCTTTCGTACTATCGATGAATTATCAGCAAAGGGGAATATCTAATGTCAAATATTGTCTCTAAAAGCGTATCCTTCTTATCTTGGGGTACATCAATCAAACACACAATTAAAGCATGCGCTATGGTAGGAGTATTAATATCCCTGACACCAATAGCAACCGCAACTTCTTATAATAATGCCAGCGATGTCACAATGAGCCGCGGAGAATATCTATCACATGCCGGTGATTGCATGGCTTGTCATACTAATAACCCTGATAAACCTTATGCGGGTGGTCATGGTCTTGCTTCGCCACTCGGTACTATCTATGCAACGAATATTACGCCAGATAAAACTTATGGTATCGGCACGTATACATTTGAAGATTTTGATAATGCTGTACGCCGTGGTACTTCTAAAAACCACGGATCACTCTACCCTGCAATGCCTTTTGTCTCATATGCAAAGATGAATAATGAAGATATCATGGCACTCTACGAATATTTTATGACAGAAGTAGACCCCATTGCTGAACCGAATATCCCCACGGATATCGAATGGCCCCTTAATATGCGATTCCCACTAGCGATCTGGAATTCAGTAATTGCCGATACTAGTGCTTTTCAACCTAATACATCAAAAAGTGATGAGGAGCTCTTCCTGCTTCTTAAAGAAGGTAAAAATCAGACGCATGCATTTGCAGGGCCGATGGCTGATGTCACTAGTTATAGTCTGCGTCATCTGACGGACGCAGATATTCAAAGCATGATTGTCTATCTTCGAGATATAGAACTTCCAGCACCCAACACCCCTAAAACTGGTAATTCTTTCAATCCTCAAACTGAAGGATATATCATGTACCAAGACCTCTGCTCAACATGTCATGGCGCAAGTGGTGGAGGTGTTAAAAGCGTAGCACCCACACTTCGGGATCGCGGAAATGGTGAGCAAGGTCGTTCGCTGAATATCGCACAAGCATTACTATCAGGTGCTGAAACAGCACATCGTGAAGATAGAATGCCCTACAGCATGCCAAGTTATGCAGAAATACTCTCTAATGAACAAATTGCAGAGATCGTCAACTTTATCATGAATAACAAAGAGTGGAATAATCACAATCTACCTATCACGGCAAAAGATGTTGAGCAGCTAAAATCCCAAGAACCCGCCATCCGCGGTTGGTGGGTCATTGCCGGCGGTATTATTGTACTATCAGTGATTGTAGGTTTCTTGATTTATCGAAGAATAAAATCAGGACAAAAATAACCCTCATCATATTGCCATAATACACATCGGATATATACAGTGTTCAATAAAACCCCCAAAAGTGAAAAATTCTCTTTTGGGGGTTTAGTTCATTCTATGAATGATTAATTACGTTTTATAAGCTTTCTACTTAAATCACATAAAGATCCACATACTCATGTACTGGCATTACTGCTAACTTCTCGGCATCAAGAGATACGTCTAAAATTGCTTTTTGCTGTTTTACAGGGAAGCGTCTTGCTACGTTTGTTTTGAATTTTTCAACAAGTACTGGCATCCCCTCTTCACGGCGACGCGCATGCCCTATTGGGTACTCAACCATGACTTCATCAAGCTTTGTGCCATCTTTCAATGTAATGGTGAGGCCATTTGCGATAGAGCGCTTTTCTGGATCAAAGTAGTCTTTTGTAAATTGAAGATCTTCTGTACAGATAATGCGATCACGAAGCGCATCAATACGGGGGTCTTTTGCGATATTATCTTCATAATCACTCGCCGTTAAACGGCCAAAGATAAGCGGTACTGCAACCATATATTGAATACAGTGATCGCGATCTGCCGGATTATTCAACGGACCTTTCTTATCGATAATACGAATACATGCCTCATGGGTGCGAATATCAATGCGCTCGATATCATCTGAGGTTTTGCCTAACGCATCTAGCTTCTGCTTTAACGTCATTGCACATTCAACAGCTGTTTGTGAGTGGAATTCTGCTGGGAATGAGATCTTAAAGAGTACATTTTCCATCACATAAGTGCCATAATCACGCTGGAACTTGAAAGGTTTCCCTTCAAATAGCACATCATAGAATCCCCATGTCTTTGCTGTAAGCGCTGTTGGATATCCCATCTCGCCTTTTTGCGCCATAAGGTTTAAACGCACTGCACGAGACGTTGCATCTCCCGCGGCCCATGATTTACGAGAACCCGTATTCGGTGCATGACGATAAGTACGTAATGATTGACCATCCACAAAAGCAAGCGATAACGCATTTAATGCCTCTTGACGCGTTAATCCTAAAAGCTCAGATACAACAGCTGTTGATGCGACTTTTACTAAAATCACATGATCAAGACCCACACGGTTAAAGGCATTTTCAAGTGCGATACACCCCTGAATTTCATGCGCTTTAATCATGGCTGTTAATACAGCTTTCATCGTCAATGGCGCTTTACCATTACTGACAGCAACACGAGATAACCAATCTGCAACTGCTAAAATACCGCCTAAGTTATCAGAAGGATGCCCCCACTCTGCCGCTAACCATGTATCGTTAAAATCTAACCAACGAACCATTGTACCGATATCAAAGGCAGCTTGCACTGGGTCAAGCTGAAATTGTGTTCCTGGCACTTTCGCACCATTTGGCACAGTTGTTCCTTGTACAATTGGACCCAATAACTTTGTGCACTCAGGGTAATCCAAAGCTTCTAAACCACAACCTAAAGTATCGATTAAACAATATTGCGCAATTTTATATGCCTGATCCGATTTAACCTCATAATCTCTGACATAATCCACAATATTTTCGAGAACATCATCAAATTTCTGAGTAACTTCTTGTGTCATATTAAAACCCCTTTTATATAAAATTAATGTTAAAAATATTAAAACCAATAAAGTGCTTAGATTTTTAAAAAAATATTTTTGAGAAGTAAGCTATTTTTGTCAGATAAAAAGCCTTACCTGCTTCATTGAACTAGCCGCCATAAAGAGAAATCTAGGTGCATTCAGAACCACTGATAACTGAATTATTAAACGAAAAACACAGTCAAAATAAGATTTAAATATAATCAGGAGATAATCTTATTATGATTCTTCCTGCACCTAGATGGCTCATTTCGTCATATCATTATTCGCGCTCAGAAATTGGCACAAATACAAGCTCTTCTGGCCCGGTATATTCTGCGCCTGGGCGAATAATTTTATTATCTTTACGCTGCTCTAAAATATGTGCCGCCCAGCCTGCCGATCTTGAAATTACAAACAAAGGCGTAAACATTGCGGTAGGCACGCCCATCATGTGATACGACACTGCTGAGAACCAATCTAAGTTCGGGAACATATTTTTATGATTTTGCATCACCTCTTCAATTTTATCTGCGATGCTATACATACGCACGGTGCCCGCTTCTTCTGAGAGCGCGAGCGAAACACGCTTAATCACTTCATGACGTGGGTCTGCAACTGTATATACAGGATGTCCAAAACCAATGACGATCTCTTTATTCGCAAGTCTAATCAGCATATCTTCTTCTGCTTCTTCCGGTGATCCGTAACGTTGCTGAATCTCAAAAGCGACTTCGTTTGCACCGCCATGCTTAGACCCACGCAGCGCACCAATTGCACCTGTGATTGCAGAGTAGATATCTGAATTAGTACCGGCAATCACACGTGCGGTAAATGTCGAGGCATTAAACTCATGCTCTGCATATAAGATCAACGAGGTATGCATTGCTTTAACCCATGTTTTCGGTGGTCTTTTACCATGAAGAAGATGTAAAAAATGCCCACCGATTGAATCTTCCTTACTCTCAAGCTCTATGCGTACACCATTATGACTATAGTGATACCAGTACAATAAGATTGAGCCAAGAGAGGCGATCAAGCGATCTGCAATGTCCTTTGCACCCGCAGTATTATGATCATCTTTCTCCGGTGAAATACACCCAAGCAAGGACACACCTGTTCTTAATACATCCATCGGATGAACCGACATCGGCAAGGTTTCAAGTGCTTTTCTCATTGATACCGGCAAGCCCCTTAGTGCTTGCAGTTTTTGCTTATAGAGTCTTAGCTCATTTTCTGTGGGTAATTTCCCATGAATCAATAAATGTGCGACCTCTTCAAATTCACAGTTCTCGGCAAGATCTAAAATATTATATCCCCGATAATGTAACTCATTCCCATTTTTCCCAACGGTACATAACTCTGTTGTTCCTGCAATGGTTCCTGAAAGTGCTACTGATTTTTTTGGGCGAAAAGTGCCTGACGCTGTATTTGTCGTCATAATATCCTCCTTCGGATAATCTTTTATTTATTCTTTAGTTATTTATATTTGAAAATAAAATAATCAAATATCATCTGTATGATGATTGGATGAATGCTTACTCATTGAAATGATCTGCCCCCTTCCTTTTTTAGGTATATCTTGAATATATTAAATTGATTATCTATTTTTTCTTCGATGCAAAGAGTTGATCGAGTTGATCCTCGTACTCATAATAACGGATACTCTGGTAGAGCTCATCACGAGTCTGCATCATAGGGAGGACATTCTTTTGCGTCCCTTCTTTTCGGATAGTGTTGTACACCATCTCAGCGGCTTTATTCATGGCACGAAATGCCGATAATGGATAAAGCGCAATGGCAATGTTGACACTCTTTAACTCTTCAAGTGTAAAGAGTGGCGTCTGGCCAAATTCGGTAATGTTTGCAAGTACAGGTACCTGTACGGCATCTGTAAAATTTTGATACATAGAAAGCTCTGTAATTGCCTCTGGAAATAACCCGTCAGCACCCGCTTCAATATAAGCTTCTGCTCTCTCTAAGGCAGCATCTAATCCTTCTACTGCAAGCGCATCAGTTCTCGCAATAATCATAAAGTCAGGATCAGTTTTGGCATCAACGGCGGCTTTAATACGATCAACCATCTCATCGAGGGGAACGATCTCTTTATTCGGTCTATGCCCACAGCGTTTAGCACCGACTTGATCTTCGATATGGAGCCCTGCAGCACCTGCCTTAATGAACGACTTAACAGTACGTGCAACATTAAAGGCGGAAGTGCCAAACCCAATATCTGCATCCGCAATTAACGGAACATCTGTAACATTCGTAATTCTATCGATATCGATCAAAACATCTTGAAGGGTCGTAATACCTAAGTCTGGTATGCCTAAGGACCCTGCAGCAACACCGCCGCCCGATAAATAGATAGATTTAAAACCTGCTCTTTCAGCCAATAATGCATGGTTAGCATTGATTACACCTATTAACTGAAGTGGGGACTCTTCCTTTAATGCTTCTCGAAATCTTTTCCCCGCAGAATATACTCGCATAATACTATCTCCTCTGGTTTTAATAAAAAACAACTTATTCCTTGTTGTTCTTTAAATATTAACCACTACGCTAATATCTAAAGAAAGCAGAATTATTTTATTTATATTTAACTTTATTTTTTATTGATTTTTATTATATAAATTTATCCTCCTAATCAACATACCAAAGCGAAGGTACGTTTCCCAAATTATATTTGAAATATATTTTTAAAAACATAGTGAGAAATACGTAAAAATGCCAACTTTCAATATCATTTTCATATAGTTGCACCCCTTTCACAAAATAAAAACTATGATTTTAGTTCCCACTATTTTATCAAAAATAGAATATTATTGATCGTTTTTCAGTCAAACTAATTGACATATATTAAAAAACAATATTTGAGCAATATTGTATGATCTATATCATTTATTTGGATACTCTAATA
>CANRON010000019.1 GCA_947632245.1 uncultured Ignatzschineria sp.
AATGAATAAGCCCTACTTAAATCTGAGTGGAATCAAAAAAAAGTTTGGTAATTTTACCGCCCTCAATGATATTGATCTCTCCTTAAATCAAGGGGAATTAATTTGCTTTTTAGGCCCCTCAGGCTGCGGTAAAACAACACTTCTTCGCATTATTGCGGGATTAGAAACTCAAACGGAAGGTGTGATTATTCAAGATGGTCGCGATATTAGTCACGCACCGATCGAAAAAAGAGATTACGGTATTGTGTTTCAGTCTTACGCACTATTTCCTAACCTCACGATTTTCCAAAATATTGCTTATGGTCTTGTAAACAATAAGACCCCAAAAGCCATGATTAAAACACGTGTTGCCGAATTATTAGAAACCGTAGGTTTAACAGGTAGTGAAGATAAATATCCCGCACAGCTTTCAGGTGGACAACAACAACGTATTGCCCTTGCCCGTGCGCTTGCAACATCGCCCAATTTACTCCTTTTAGATGAGCCGCTCTCAGCACTTGATGCAACAGTGAGAACGCATCTTCGTCAAGAGATCTGTAATCTTCAAAGAAAACTCGGCATTACGACGATCATGGTAACCCATGACCAAGAAGAAGCGCTCTCTATCGCTGATCGTATCGTGGTGATGAATCACGGCGTCATTGAACAAGTTGGCACCCCATTTGAGATCTATACAAACCCCGCTTCCCCATTTGTTGCAAACTTTGTCGGCCGCGTGAATCAGATCAAGGGGAAAAGTCTTGGCAATCATCAATATCAATTTGGCGACATTACGCAAACAATTAAGCAGCCTGAAGCAATCTCAAAAGGCGCAAGTGTGAGTGCTTACGTCAGACCTGAAGATTATGAGATCGTGGATATCAACAATATGGATCAAACGGGCATTACCGGCGAAGTAAGGGCGCTCGAATTTTTAGGTAGCTACTCGCTCGCAACATTTCATTCCCATGAGAATGAAACGCCGATTGAATTGCTCTTTTCACTCCAAGACCAAATGCAACATCAAATTGCCGTGGGAAAATCATTAAAAGTACGATTCCCAGAATCACGTATGACTATTTTTAGGAATGAATAAGACATGAGAATCGCGCTTCAAAATCGCTTCACAGTCAACAAAATGATTGTGGCAACGCTCACCACTATCCTTGCCCTGTTTTTTATTGCTTTCCTTGTATTTCCCCTTGGAACAGTATTTGAAAATATCTTTATTGTTGACCCAAGCTTTGCCGGCACTTCCGTATGGCAGCGCCTAAGCACTTACTTTCATCAGCCATCACTAATCAATAGCTTAATTAACAGCTTATCAGTTGCGGCACTCGTAACCGTGATTATTATCCCGATTGCCTTCTTCTTTGCTTATGGCTTAACAAGAAGCTGCATGCCCTTTAAACGCACTAGCCGCGCGATTTCACTGATCCCATTACTCGCGCCCTCCCTTCTTTCAGCTATTTCCTTAATCTACTGGTTTGGTAACCAAGGCATTGCATTAAAGTTTTGGCAGTTTTTAGGGTTTGAGTCTATTTATGGTATGTCTGGTATTGTGCTTGCAGAACTCTTTGCAGTTTTTCCGCATGTCCTCATGATCTTAACCACAACGCTCGCCATTGCTGACGCAAGACTCTATGAAGCAGCTGATACAATGGGCACTTCCCCACTTCGTAAATTTTTAACGATCACATTACCGGGTTGTAAATATGGTTTAATTTCAGCGGCAACCGTTGCTTTTACCCTCACAATCACCGATTTCGGCATTCCTAAAATTGTCGGCGGTAACTTTGATGTATTAGCTACGGATGTATTTAGACTGATGATTGGTCAACAAGATTTCCAGCAAGGAGCGCTCGTTGCACTTTTACTCTTGTTACCCGCAGTATTTAGCTTCTCGATTGATTTTATGATCCGCAAAAAACACTCTGCGACATTAACCTCAAAATCAGTTGTGCTTGTACCGAAGAAATCAACGAAGTTTGACCTCGCCATTGGTAGCTTCTGCTGGATTATCTGTGGACTTATGCTTGCGATGCTCTTAATGCCAATCTATGCATCATTTGTCAGCTTCTGGCCTTATAACTTATCCCTTAGCATGGTGAACTATAACTCCATCTTAGTTGAATCAGATCTTGCACACACAATCGTTAACACCTTAACGCTCGCTACAGGTACAGCCCTCTTTGGGACTATCGCCGTCTTCTTAACGGCATGGTTACTCGAAAAAACAGAAGGATTCCCACGCGTTAAATCGGCACTTAGACTTCTCTCTATGTTGCCGATGGCAGTTCCTGGACTTGTGCTTGGTATTGGTTACATTCTCTTTTTCAACATGGCGGATAACCCACTCAACGGGCTCTATCATACAATGACGATTTTGATCATCTGTACCATTATTCACTTCTTCAGTACGAGCTTTATCTCAGTCAGCAGTTCCTTGAAGAATATCGATTCGGAGTTTGAAGCTGTCGCACTCTCGCTTAAAACCCCAATCCTCAGAACAATGCGTACTGTAACACTTCCCATCTCAATGCCAGTATTGATCGATATTGCTCGCTATCTCTTCATCAATGCGATGACCACCATTTCAGCAGTGATTTTCATCTACTCACCAGAAACAGAACTTGCAGCAGTTGCGATCTTAAACTTAGATGATGCTGGCGATGTCGGTGGTGCAACGGCGATGGCTGTGATTATTACCGGTTTATCTGTCCTTGCCATCATTGTCTTCTCGATCATTGAAAAGATCGTATTAGATAGAACCCAAGGCTGGAGAAATACCAAAAAAGGTCACTAACAGTGAGACCATAAAAAGTAACAGATACACCACACATATATATATATAACAAATCCGTATATTTCAATTCATCTCATCTATACATAATGATATTCATAGGAGTTTTTCATGAGTCGCGATAAAATCTTATTAACCCCAGGTCCTTTAACAACTACGCTTCGTACTAAATTAGCAATGCTGAATGACTGGGGTTCATGGGATAACGATTTTAAGGCCGTCACCGCTAAATTAAGAGCTGCATTATTAGATATCATCAAGAATAATGGCGAATATGTAGTCATCCCCATGCAAGGAAGTGGCACATTTTCTGTAGAAGCAGCAATTGGTACCGTTCTTCCGCGTGATGGGCACATTCTTGTCCTTGATAATGGTGCATATTGCAAACGTATGGCGGCAATTAGCGAAAAAATGGATCGTCAAACGACGCTTCTCTCGTTCCCAGAGTCTGAAAAAGTAAATGTTGAAACAGTACGCCAAGCATTGGAAGCTGATAAAAGCATTACTCATATTGGCTTAATTCACTGTGAAACAGGTACGGGGATTATTAATCCTCTCAAAGAGATCAGTGATCTTTGCCGCGAGAAAAACGTCGGTTTGATTATCGATGCGATGAGCTCTTTTGGCGCATATCCGATCGAAGCAACAGAGTTGCAGTTTGATGCGTTAATTGCCGCTAGTGGTAAATGCTTAGAGGGTGTTCCGGGAATGGGATTTGTTTTCCTCCGTGAGGCGATTCTTGAGTCATGTGCTCACAATAGCCCCTCGATCGCACTTGATCTTTATGATCAATACCATTACATGGAAAAAACAGGCCAATGGCGCTTTACACCCCCGACACATGTAATGGTCGCACTTTATGAAGCAATCTTACAATTCTTTGAAGAAGGTGGCCAGCCGGCTCGTTTGGCGCGTTATCAAAATAACTCCCAGGCACTGCTTGAAGGCATGCGTAAACTCGGTATTCAACCTTTCTTAAAGGAAGAAGATTTATCTGCCATCATTATTACCTTTCTCGCACCTGATTCAACGAAGTATGATTTTAAAGTATTGTATGATGTCGCAAAAAGTGAAGGTTTTATGCTTTATCCAGGCAAGCTGACCGAAGTTGAAACATTCCGCGTCGGTTCAATCGGTGCAATTACGGATGTAGAAATGAGGCAGGCTGTCAATGCTGTAGAATTTGCGCTTAAGACCATGGATGAGGCGAAGTAAGCATCTCCTTTATACAAACATACAGACCAAGCGACTATCTTCACCGTAGCTTGGTTCGCCCATAGCCTCTCTTCATTGCATATTAAGCATTTTTTAATGCGACATTATTCACTGAAAGAGGCTTTTTATTGTGTCTGAAAAAAATACAATTTAGCGCTATCACTATGAATTCATGATGAGTCTTTGTTACCATGGTCTCTTTATATACTTTAAAACACATACGCAAAGAGATATTTCTACCATGATTAAAAGAGTAATTTTATCACTACTCATGCCATTGCTACTGATCATCTCAGCTGAAATGAGTTGGGCAAATACACCCGCTCAAATCGCTGATATGACCGATGTACTACAATCCACCGAACAAGCAATATTAGATAACCAAGCGAAGATTGATGCATTAAAGTCTGAGCATAGCAAGGCCGTATCTGAAGAATCCAAGGCTGAAATTGAGGGCCAAATTGCAAAACTGCAGACTAGGCTTAACCAATCTCGCAATGAGTTTGAGAAGTATGCTTTAGGCGGAATTGACTTACAGCTCCTGACAGAAAAAGAAGATATCACGGATCTCAACTATGACTGGCAAGCAGAACTGCTGCAAATAGTACAACCTGTTTTTGCGGAGGTTCAACGCTTAACACAAGGCTCTCGCGAGAAAGATAAAATTATTCGCCAGCTCAACTTAACAACCTCTAAAATTAATCAACTCGAAAAAGGACTAGAGTTTCTCCATAATATCCCACAAGAGAAATTAAGCCCCGAGAGCCAAAAACGCCTGGCAACGATTCAGGCAAACTGGGAATCATTCCTCTCAGAACTTGTGCGTGAGCGAGATCATTCTCAAAACCTGTTAGATGCCATGACGCCGGATCAATCCTTTGTCCACTCCTTAAAAGATGGTATTGTAGATTTTATTAAAGGGCGAGGCCTTATCTTAGTTGTCTCTTTCTCTACCTTTATACTGATTTTATATATGCTAACGAAAGGAATGGATCTTCTCATTAGCAAAAGAGCGGAAAAACAGCACGGTCAACAACGGGTTAATCTTCGAGGTAGACTCCTGCTCTTAGGTTATCGAGTATTTTCTGTTGTATTATCGGTGATCGCGTTCTTAATCGTCTTGCACTCCATGGGTGATATGGTGCTCTTTGGCATCGCAATTCTGATCTTACTTGCGCTGATTTTTGCATTTAGAAACTATGTGCCGCGTTACTTTTCTGAGATTCGCTTATTTTTAAACCTCGGCTCCGCACGACAAGGAGAGCGTGTAATATATCGTGGGGTTCCGTGGAGAATTGAACGTATCACACTCTATAGCGCAACGCTGGTTAACCCGTCTCTTGATAATGGCCGCATAAGATTAATGCTACCTGAGCTTGAAACCCTGACTTCTCGCCCATTTGATAACGATGAAATATGGTTCCCAGCAAAAGTGGGCGAAAGCTTCATTCTTCCTGGGGGTACTTTTGGGGAAGTAAAACGTCAAACACCTGAATCTGTCTATCTTACCTCTTTTTCCAGTACAAT
Organism: uncultured Ignatzschineria sp.; assembly: GCA_947632245.1. Classification (GTDB taxonomy): domain Bacteria; phylum Pseudomonadota; class Gammaproteobacteria; order Cardiobacteriales; family Wohlfahrtiimonadaceae; genus Ignatzschineria. The sequence continues at coordinate 5,525 of CANRON010000019.1, forward strand.
TATCTACCCAACGGCTGACTTTATTGCGGCGGCGCCTACAAATCTTTCCTATGGCTACTATACCGTTGTGGACTTTGGTCTATCGTATAAGCACTTCGATACGCCTGTCGATGAAGTATTTGAAAAACTCGAGGCTTATGTCACTGAGTTCCTTTCTAAAACAGATCTACATGATCAATACAATTCACTCAGTGTTGAGTTCCGTAAACTGAATGAAGGCTTATCGCTTGTTTATACAGTCATTGTTGCCATGAAGGGATCATCAGCTGCATACTATTACCAATCAGGTCGAATGATCCAAGAAGCATGCTTACGCTGCGCTCAAAAAGAAGGGTGGAGTATGCCTTTCACCAATATTGAGATGCGAGACAGTAGCAATCGTTTAATTGAAATTACCGCAAAGGAATCTTAAGGTTCAGTTTTAATTAAATTCTAAAACTTCACAATTCTAAAATGATTTAAAAGCTCAGATATTTATCAGTATCTGAGCTTTTTTTCAGGTTAAATGTTGGCGCTGGGGAGAATTTCTGCATGCTTATCGTTATCTCATATCAGCAACGATGGCTGTCCGTTCTAAGCGGTCTTAATCTGTATATATCTCTTATCATCTAACGGGATAGCATCATGCTTTAAATGAAATGAATTAACCCCTCTCACCCTCTTTACTATCAAGGCATTACTGCAAAATATTATATAATTCTGGGGCAATAAAAAAGGGCTGAATATTATATCATCAGCCCTTATATTTACGCTGAGTATCATCGAATCTTCATTGAAGATTGATAATATCCGCGTCATTGCAACAGTATTAGTGTCTTGCGACCATCAATTTCTTAATCTCAGCAATAGCTTTCGCTGGGTTCAAACCTTTTGGACATGTATTCGTACAGTTCATGATGGTATGGCAACGATAGAGTTTGAATGGATCTTCTAACTCATCAAGACGTGAACCTGTGTATTCATCACGCGTATCTGAAATAAAGCGATATGCTTGAAGAAGTACCGCAGGACCTAGGTACTTATCTGAGTTCCACCAGTAACTTGGGCATGATGTTGAACATGATGCACAAAGGATACACTCATAGTAACCATCAAGCTTACGGCGCTCTTCAATCGACTGAAGTCGCTCACGTGGTGGCGCTGCCGTATCCGTTTGAATCCATGGTTTAATCGATGCGTACTGCGCATAGAAATGCGTTAAGTCCGGGATTAAGTCTTTGATAACGTGCATATGTGGTAATGGATTAACCGTTACTTCACCCGCTTTAATCGCACTAATCGCCATCGTACAAGCAAGCGTGTTAGTACCATCAATATTCATTGCGCAGGATCCACATACACCTTCACGGCATGAACGGCGAAGCGTCAATGTCGGGTCCATTGTATTTTTGATGAGCAATAACGCATCTAAAATCATCGGTCCACATGCATCTAAATCTACTTCATAACGGTCATAACGTGGGTTTTCACCCGTATCTGGGCTCCAACGATAGACTTTGAAGACTCTTTTGTTGGTTGCATTTTCGTTTTTAAAGAACTTTCCTTCTTTAACAACCGAATTTGCGGGTAATTTAAATTCAGCCATAATATTTTCCTTTTCTTTTAACCATACTCACTAACATTGCAAACGCAATTAGTAAGTACGTTCTTTAGGTTCGATATACGAAACTTCATCCGTTAACGTATAGGTGTGAACAGGACGGTAATCAATCTTCACATCACCGTTTTCATCAATCCATGCGAAAGTATGTTTCATCCAATTCACGTCATCACGATTTGGATAATCTTCACGAGCATGCGCACCACGAGATTCTGTACGGTTTACTGCCGACTTCACAGTTGCGACCGCACAAATTAAAAGATTAGAAAGCTCAAGTGTTTCTACGAGGTCTGAGTTCCAAATTAAGCTTCTATCATATACTTTGATATCTGCAAATTGTTTAAATGCTTCATCAACACGTCTAACACCATCTTCAAGTGTCTCTTGCATACGGAATACAGCAACATCTTCCTGCATCGCGCGTTGCATAATATCGCGTAGTTCAGCTGTCGGCGTATTGCCATCAGCATGACGAATTTTATCAAAACGATCTAAAATTTCGATGACTTTGATATCATCCATTGCTTTCTGATCAGCACCTGGTTTTAAGATTTCAGCGGCACGGTTTGCAGCTGCACGGCCAAATACAACTAAGTCTAAGAGTGAGTTTGAACCTAAACGATTCGCGCCATGAACAGATACACATGATGCTTCACCAATCGCCATCAATCCAGGAACGACATAATCAGGGTTACCATCTTTCAATGTTACCACTTCACCATGGTAGTTCGTCGGAACGCCGCCCATGTTGTAGTGAACCGTTGGAATTACGGGAATTGGCTCTTTACGAACATCTACGTCAGCAAAGATTTTTGCGCTTTCCGCAATACTTGGAAGACGTTCTTCGATCACTTCAGGACCTAAATGCTCGAGGTGTAAATGGATATGGTCTTTCTTCGGACCAACGCCACGACCTTCACGAATTTCGATCAACATTGAACGTGAAACGACGTCACGTGATGCCAAATCCTTCGCATTTGGCGCATAACGCTCCATGAAACGCTCACCATTTGAGTTCGTTAAGTAACCACCTTCCCCTCGAACCCCTTCAGTAATCAAGCAACCTGCGCCATAAATACCCGTTGGGTGGAATTGTACAAATTCCATGTCTTGCAGTGGAAGACCTGCACGTGCAACCATTCCGTTACCATCACCTGTACAAGTATGCGCAGATGTTGCCGAGAAGTAAGCACGTCCATATCCACCCGTTGCAAGTACAACCATTTGTGTACGGAATACATGCATTGTGCCTTCCGCTAAATCCCAAGCAACAACCCCACGACACTCACCCTCATCCATCAAGAGATCAATTGCGAAGTATTCAATGTAGAATTCCGCATTATGCTTGAGTGATTGCTGATAAAGCGTATGGAGCATCGCATGACCTGTACGGTCAGCAGCTGCACAGGTTCTTTGAGCTTGGCCTTCACCAAAGTTTGTGGTCATACCACCGAAAGGACGCTGATAAATCTTGCCATCTTCTGTACGTGAGAACGGTAAACCGTAATGCTCAAGCTCTAAGATTGCGGGAATTGCTTCACGACACATATATTCGATTGCATCTTGGTCACCTAACCAGTCAGAACCTTTTACTGTGTCATACATGTGCCAGCGCCAATCATCTTCACCCATATTACCGAGTGCCGCAGAAACACCACCTTGCGCTGCTACTGTATGTGAACGTGTTGGGAATACTTTAGTAACACATGCCGTTTTAAAACCTTTTTCTGCCATACCAAGGGTTGCACGAAGACCTGCACCACCGGCACCTACAACAACAACGTCATAAACGTGTTCTTGAATTTTATAATCTTTATACTCTTTTAAGTTACTCATCGATTAAAACTCCGAGAATTATTATTCTGTAAATCAAACGCTAATTTAGTGCATCATCATTGTACTAACGACAAATCCAACACGGATAATTGCCCACACAATGCCAACCCCAATAACAGCTAAAATCACACGCATTGCGCTTAACACAACAATACGTTGGCAAGTTTTACTGACATAGTCTTCGATAAGGACTTGAAGGCCTAAAATTGCGTGATAAATGCCGGCAACTACAAAAACAATTAATAATACCGTATTCAGTGGTCTTCCCACCCAAAACAATACTTCTTCAAAGCCTTTGCCGTAGAGCATTGCAAATGAAAATGCAAACCAGAGGAATAAAACAGCGAGGACAACCGCAGAAACTTTCTGTGCAAGCCAGCCTCTTGAGCCTGAATGCGTCGAACCTAGACCTTTAACACGGCCCAGTGGTGATTGATATCTTTTCATTAATCGCTCCTTATGCCGCAAAGCCAACGATGATGATTAAAATTGCAATCACAGGTGCTGCAACTTGAACAATTTTCGCACTTCTTTTGGCAGATGGAATATCCACGCCCTTACCCGCATCCCAGAAAAGATGGCGAATACCATTACAGAAGTGGTAGCTCGCAGGAAATGCTGCAACCATTGCTAAAAATGCAACGATCGGGTTCGTTAGAAATGCTGTCATTGTTGCAAAAGCACTCGGCCCTGCTGCAAGACTACATAACCATACTCCAATAACCAATAGAACAAACACCAAAGCTACGCCAGATACGCGGTGTAAAATACTCATTACCGAGGTAACTTGCCATTTATAACCACTACCGAGCATAAATGGCGATGTCGGCCGTTTATTTTGACTCATAGATAGACTCCAATTATTAAAAAATAACACACATATTAAACCTAAGTTGCTTCAGTTTGCCAACTATTGACAAACATTTCAATCTTCCTTTGTTAAATAGCTGACTTATTAGTCATATTATTTTACGAATTTGTATTATGAACGCTCCAAAGCTTCTATGGGCGCAAGTTCCGCTGCTTTTTTTGCAGGGAAAAAACCGAATAAAATACCGATCATAAATGCCGCTATAAAAGAGAACACAATCGAGGGAATTGAGAAGCTTAAAGGAATAGTATCGCCTAACTGTTTCAATAAAAAGCCTATCGACAATGCAAGAGATAATCCTACAATACCGCCTAAAAGACACACAAGCACAGATTCAATCAAAAACTGTTGAGATATATCACTTTTACGGGCACCCACGGCCATACGCATTCCAATCTCCTTGGTTCTTTCAGCCACGGATACAAGCATAATATTCATGACGCCAATTCCGCCGACCAAAAGCGAGATAAGGGCAATCGCCGTAATCAATATACGCATCACAAGTGTTGTGGACTCTACCATCTCTTTAATAGCATCCGCATTATAGATAAAGAAATCCTTTTTCCCATGCAGATCAACCATCGTCTCTGTAATACTCTTCTCCGCTAAGCTCATGTCCACACCATCATCAATGCGGATAGTGATATTTCTAAAAGAGGTTCCACCGGTCATTCGATACATCGCACTCGAATATGGAATCCAAATATTCATATTCTCACTACTAAACATTCCTTGTGACTTTGATGTCGCAACACCCACGATCTGGACAGGCAAATTTCCTAAAATAATGACTTCACCTAAAGGGCTACCGCCATTGGGAAAAAATGTCTTTACCGTGTTTTCATCCACAACCGCCTCTAATGCAAGCGTTGCCTCACTCTCTGAATCAAAGGCAATTCCTTGCGTGATATCATATCCTTGCACATCAAAAAACTGAGAGCCTACGCCCTGTACTTGCGTATTGATAGCAGAAATATTGCCATATCTTGCCTCAACTGCAGTTGCGACAACTGGCGTGACGCTATGAATAAAGGGGAGTTCTTTTAGCACCTCTACATCACTAGGACGTAGGGATTGCACACTTTGAGAGCGCCGATCGCCAAAGCCTGTTCCAGGATACACCGTGAGTGTATTTGTGCCCATCTGCCTGATATCTGCAATAATCTGATCTGTCGATCCTCTTCCAAGGGCGATGACAAGCACAACAGCCGCGATTCCAATGATAATACCCAGCATGGTAAGGAAAGTACGAAGGCGCTGCATCATCATCGATACAACTGCCATTTTGAAGGCATTGGTGATACGTAATGTGAGATGAGATATTCCTGATGCTCGCTTCCAAGATAATGGTGTATTTTGAGCCGCATCTTTCTTTTCACCCTTAGTTTCTATGTTGCTATCGTGATCTGGGTTATCGATGCCGGTAATCTCTCCTTTATCACTCATGGTATCTGCGATAATTAAGCCGTCTTTAATCTCAATAATACGTTTTGCATGCGCGGCAACATCAGCGTCATGCGTCACCATAATAATTGTATGCCCCGCTTCATTGAGCTCTTTTAAGATTTCAAGCACCGCTTTTCCGCTCTCACTATCGAGCGCCCCTGTGGGTTCATCGGCAAGAATAATCTCCCCCCCATTCATGAGTGCTCTGGCAATACTCACGCGCTGCTGTTGTCCCCCCGAAAGCTGGGTAGGATAGTAAGATAGTCGCTCTTTAAGCCCTAACCTTTCGAGCAACTCACTCGCACGCTGATGTCGTAAATGCCCCGGCATTCCTGAATAGATTGCCGGCATTTCAACATTCCCCTCTGCCGTTAAACTGTTTAAGAGGTGGTAACGTTGGAAGATAAACCCAAAATGCTCTCGCCTTAATTCCGCGAGCTCATCTTGACTATAGTGAGTGATTTCCCGCCCATTAAAGCGGTAATTGCCGGCAGTTAAATAATCAAGCCCACCGATGATATTCATCAGGGTCGACTTACCAGAACCCGACGCGCCCATAATTGCGATAAACTCACCCTTTTCAATCGTGAGCGAAATCCCCTTTAAAACTTCCACCTCAAGATCCCCAGATTGAAAGGAACGGCGTAAATCCGCGAGCTCTATCAATGGCGTTTTACCGGTAACTATATTCGGTGATTGTTTCATTATCGTCTTCTACCCATAGCGCCCGCTGGCATTGCCATTGGTCCTGATGATTCTGCAGTAATCACTTTTTCGCCTTCAGCAAGACCTGACAGTACTTCTATCGAGATGTTGTTGGATATACCGACCATAATATCGCGTGGTGCAATCTTCCCAGTCGCCGCATTTTCAAGCACCCAAACTGTTTTCATACCATCGCTTGGCTTGCTACTAACTTTATCTTTGGGTTTAAAGCGAAGTGCAGATACTGGGATCGACAACACGTCTTTTGCATCATCTAGTACAATATAGACCTGCGTCGACATCCCAATATAAAACTTATGATCTGGATTTTGGACATCAAACAGACCATTGTAATAAACGGCTTCACTGAAGTTTGTGACAGCATTGCCGGTAGTCGTTTGGAATGTTTCAGTCGCTGGTTCAATTTGTCTTAATACAGCCGAATAGCGCTGATTAGGCTCGCCTAAAATCGTAAAATATGCCGGCATCCCTGGGTAAAGCTTTGTGACATCCGCCTCTGAAATTTGGGCTTTAATTGTCATTACAGATAAATCAGCCACTTTCACAATCGTGGGCGCCGTTTGGGTGGAGTTGACCGTTTGTCCTTCTTTCACAACAGTTGCGACCACGACACCGTTCATCGGCGAGAGAATTTTCGTATACGTTAAATCAAGCTCAGCAGTATCAAGCGCAATTTGTGATTGGGCAATCTGAGCAATAAGTGCTTCAACCTCTGCTTCAAATACTTTTAAGTTTGCTTCTGCTAAATCTAATTCAGAACGTGTTGTTGCGCCATTTTTAATGAGGTTTTGCTGTCTTTCCAGATTAATGCGCGCATTGATCAGTTGCGCTTCTTTTGCCACTTTTGAGGCAATCATGTTTTTCAAACGCGCCTCCCCATCTTTGACCGCATTTTGCTGCGGCAAGTCATCAATTTCTACGAGCAATTGCCCTTTGGTTACCTGATCCCCCAAGGCGACGTGCATTTTTTGTACTTGTCCTGAAACTTGCGCACCCACATCAACTTGCTGCGATGCCTCCATTTTGCCATAAGCAAGAATATTCACTTCAAGATCTCCGCGCTCAACGGGCGCTGTCAAATAGTGAATTTTCTCTTCTGGTTTAAAAAAAGTATAAAGTCCAGCACCTACACCCACAATTACGAGTAATGTAATCATTAATTTACGATATTTTTTCATAATTCCTTCACATGAAGAAGCGATTGTTATTATTATATTCTAGCCCACACCGAAAATACGATGTTGGTCTTGATTAGATAAATACTCAAATGAAACTTAATCTCATTTTACCAAAAAGAAAATATTGAAACTCATCTATATTCTCAGGGGCTATTCAGGATAAAAATATCATAATAGAAGCATTGAACAACTGTATAGAGAATATAAGGAAAAATTTGAATTAAAATTTTCGAGGATATAAGTAACATTCCATTCTTAGGGTTATCTTAAGTACAACATTATTATAGCCTTAAGCTATCTATAAAACTGATACTTATCATTTTAACTGCATTCAGCCCTACGGATTATGATATTCGAAAGATACTTCTGTGCCTTTTTCTATGCGTTCTTTTGGTTTTAACGCCCGAAAGTCGTACAATTAGACATCAAACATTATTCACATTTTATAGATATCGCTATCAGCGATAAAGCTGCGTATTAACATTGAAGGAAACCATGGAAAATAGACTTCGTACCATTGATCTTGCCGTTGTAATTCAACATGTTTCAAAGATAGATGAAAAACCATTTTATCTTAATAAAGATGATGCAACTGAATTGCTTCATACCCTTGGGCAAAATATTGCAGAACATTACCCGCAAATTCAAGATTGTGGCTTAATTGGTATTGGTTCTATCTATCATCTTCATCAAATCATTCGTCCGAACTTCCCCATCTATAAGCAACTATTTGAGATCTCCAAAATCCGCTTTCGCGCCAATAACTTTAAGCCCCTAATTATCGGCATTGGTACAACAGAGCCTGAGTTTGAGATCAGCCATTTCAATAAAGAGTTGAATGAATTTGCAGATGTTTTGGAAGTACTTCCCTTTACGATCGTCATGCCGGATACACCAGAATCTGAGCAGTTCATTAATATATTAGAAAGCGAACTCATCACAAAAGCACACCTCAATGGCAAAGTGATTCAAGATTTTGAAAAAGCTTTCGATCAAGAAATTTCTAATATGTCGATTGTGACACTTGCCGATCTCAATGGTCTTTTTGCATCTCAACTGATTCAAATTGGTTTAGAAGAGCTCTGGGAGATTATGCAAGCCGTGATTTTTAATCAAACAGAAACACTTCGTACATTAGGAAGCGGCCATATTATGTATTGGAAGCTTGATGAAGTTGCACTCTATACCGCACACCCAAGTATCTACGATGAAGCAATGAGTGATTATGTGCAAACGCTAGAGACCTATATTGCAACAACGCATCGCCTAGAGAATCTCTTCAAAATGCATAAAATTCCTTACAGCAAAATAGAAGTCATGGACCCTGAGTTTTTTAAAGGTGAAATGACAGTCGATAAAGCGCGTACGCAATTAACCTCGCATATTAAACAGCTGTAATATCCGATCTATTCAAAAGCATTAAATAATATCCAAAAAACCTAGCTATTGACGCTAGGTTTTTTATTAAAGCGATTAAAAATATCATGAAATACTTAAGTACAAAAAAGCCTTACATCTCTGTAAGGCTTTTCATTCACGTCTAATAACGATTAGTTGTCATGATTACTGGATTTTTCCGTGGCAGTCTTTAAAGCGTTTTCCTGATTCACATGGGCATGGCTCATTTCTGCCGACGTTACGAAATTTCGCTTCATCTTCTTCGATTGCTTTTTCAGTCTCTTTGATACCATGTTCCTTGATAGAACCAATCTCATCAACTAAACGATCGATATCCGCAGCATTTGTAATAGAGCCTGAAATCACTTTCTCTTCAGCCTTTTCAGGTGCTTCTAATTGCTCCTGCAACTCTTCTGGCGACTCAACACGGATAACAATATTACTTAAGAAACGAATGGTTTTATAGTGAATTTGCTCAAGCATTGCTTCAAAGAGAATAAATGATTCGCGCTTATACTCTTGTTCAGGACGACGCTGACCATAGGCACGAAGCTGAATACCTTGACGGAGATAATCCATTGCAGCTAAATGCTCTTTCCACTGCCCATCTAATACTTCCAGCAATACCGACTTTTCAAAGCGGCGGAACTGTGTTGGATCAGCTGATACATTTGCTTGCGCTTCTTTTTCTGCATATTGGCGCTCACTTTCTGCTATGACTGCATCATAAATCTCTTCTTCCGTCAGATTTGGATTATCAGCAAGCTGCTTTTCAAAATCGAGCTCAATGCGGAATTCACTATTGAGGATTTCCATTAAACCTTTCAAATCCCACTGCTCAGCATAACTTTGCGGCGGAACATATTTCGCAACTAGGTCGCCAAATACTTGCTCACGCATCATTTTGATCGCATTTGTAATATCAGCAGCTTTCAAAATATCATCACGCTGTTGGTAAATGATTTTACGTTGATCATTGGCGATATCATCATATTGGAGAAGGTTTTTACGAATATCGAAGTTATGACCTTCTACTTTACGTTGCGCATTCTCAATTGAGCGCGTAATCATTCTATGCTCAAGCGCTTCGCCATTTCCCATTCCAAGGCTAGCCATTAAGCCGCGCATTTTAGGATTCATGAATATTCTCATGAGATGATCATCGAGCGAGAGATAGAAACGTGATGAACCGACGTCCCCTTGACGACCCGCACGACCGCGAAGCTGATTATCAATACGACGTGATTCATGGCGCTCTGTACCAATAATATGCAGGCCGCCTAGCGCTAATACTTCTTCCTGACGCTCTTTTGCACGTTGGCGAATCGCTTCTAGATCAGATGGTGTTGCATTAGGGTTCGTTTCCAGCAAAAGCTGCTCTTCTAATTTAACGTTCCCACCCAATACAATATCCGTACCTCGGCCTGCCATATTCGTTGCAATTGTAATTGCGCCGGGCGTACCCGCACGACCGACAACAAAGGCTTCACGCTCATGTTGTTTTGCATTCAAGACTTCATGCGGTATGTTCTGTTCTTTTAATAAATCAGCAATGAGTTCAGAAACTTCAACAGATGCAGTACCGACTAACACAGGTTGTTTACGGGTATAGCAATCTAAAATATCTTTAACGATTGCTTCATATTTCTCTTTTTGCGTGAGATAAATTAAGTCCCCAAAGTCTTTACGCTGAACAGGTCTATGCGTTGGAATGACCACAACTTCCAAGCTATAAATCTCGAGGAATTCGGGCGCTTCTGTATCTGCTGTACCTGTCATACCTGCGAGTTTTTCGTAGATACGGAAGTAGTTCTGGAACGTGATAGAAGCAAGCGTCTGATTCTCAGGCTTCACTTCAACACCCTCTTTCACTTCGATTGCCTGATGCAGACCGTCTGACCAACGGCGACCCGCAAGCGTTCGGCCTGTATGCTCATCGACGATGACAATCTCACCATTTTGTACAATATAATCCACATCACGTTGGAAGATATAATGGGCACGTAAACAGTTATCAACGTGATGGTATAGTTTTAGATTATTACTATCATAAAGGCTATCACCCTCATTTAATAGACCCGCTTCCACAAGTAACGCCTCTAAATGAAGATGTCCCTCTTCAGTGAGATTCACTTGTTTATCTTTTTCATTAATTTCAAAATCAACCGGACCTTCAGCCGTTGGTTTTGTGAGATTTGGAATGACGGCATTGACAGAATGATAGAGTTCAGCACTCCCTTCAACGGGCCCGGAAATAATCAAAGGCGTTCTCGCTTCATCAATTAAGATGGAGTCAACCTCATCGATCACCGCAAATGATAACGGACGTTGTACTTTTTGTGATAAGTCAAAGACCATGTTGTCACGTAAGTAGTCAAATCCTAATTCATTATTAGTTGCATATGTAATATCTGCTTCATAGGCAGCTTTTTTCTCAGGAAGAGATTGGTTTGAATACACAACCCCAACAGATAAACCAAGCCAGTTATAGACTTTCCCCATCCACTCAGCATCACGCTTCGCAAGATAATCATTCACAGTTACAACATGAACGCCCTTGCCTGCAAGCGCATTTAAATATACGCCAAGCGTTGCAACAAGCGTTTTACCCTCACCGGTACGCATCTCTGCAATGCGCCCTTTATGAAGCATATAACCCCCAATAAGCTGTACATCATAATGACGCATGCCCATGACGCGATTAGCAGCTTCTCGCATTGTTGCAAATGCCTCAGGTAAAAGATCATCCAGCGTCTCACCATTTTTAAGGCGTTCTCTAAAAAGAGCGGTTTGCCCCTTTAATTCCTCTTCCGACATTGCGCGCATTGTTTCTTCCAACGCATTCACTTTTGCCACATAAACAAGCGCTTCTTTAATCATGCGATCGTTACGTGTACCAAATATTTTTCGGACCAATTTATTAATCATGTGAGACCTTTAACTAATTCAATGTTGTATCTATATTTATTATTCAGATAAGGCGTTATTTTCAAGCCACCTATAATACATGATTTTAACGTGTAATTTAATGCTAATTGTAAATATGGGGTGAAATTATTGCGTTTCAACCCAATTGTTGCGATGTATTAATTCATCTGCAATTATATAGCCTAATTTACGCGCAATATCCTTCGAGGGCGTTTGTAAAATATTCTCCACCTCAATTGCGTGGTAGTTCGTCAATCCCCGTCCTATCTCATTGCCGGCTTTATCTAAGCAGACAATAATATCACCGCGATCAAAAGCCCCTTCTACGGAGACCACACCAATCGGCAATAAGCTTTTTCCATCTTCTAATAGGGCTTTCACTGCGCCATCGTCGACAACAATACGGCCTTTAATCTGTTTTTGCCCTAATATCCAGCGCTTTTTAGCCGTCACTTTTGAACCATCTGCATTCAATCGTGTTCCGACATGCGCGCCATTGGCGATATCTAGAAGCGCATTATCACGATCTCCTTTTACGATATAAGTTGTTGTTCCTGAGGTTGCGGCAATATGAGATGCCATAATCTTGGTGTACATACCGCCCGTACCAAAGCGGCCGCCTTCACTTGTCACCATTCCTAACAATCGATCATCATGCGCATCAGCTTCATGAATCATTTTCGCATCGGGATTTTTACGGGGGTCACTTTCATACACACCCTCTTGATCCGTGAGAATTATGTAAGTATCCGCTTCGATAAGACTCGCAACCAACGCACCTAAGGTATCGTTATCGCCAAATTTAATCTCAGAGAATGAAATTGTATCGTTCTCATTAATAATCGGCACCGCCTTATAATTTAAAAGTGTATTAATTGTGTTTTTAATATTTAAATAACGCTGGCGATCAGAGGCATCTTCATGAGTGAGCAGAATCTGGCCGACATTTAAACCAAAAGGTATAAAACCTTTCATCCAAGCATTCACAAGCGCTGATTGCCCGACTGAAGCGGCTGCTTGTAATTCATTTAAAAACTGCGGTCGCTCATTCCAATTTAAAAGTTTCATCCCCTCCGCCACAGCGCCTGAGGATACAACAACAACATCAATTCCTCGTGCTTGGAGCTGACTGATCTGCTCACACCAATGATAAATTCTCGCTTCATCAACGCCTTGACCATCATTTGTGATCATTGCGCTACCAATCTTAACGACCCAAGTACTCTTCTCAGTACTCTTTTCACAACTTTTTGTCATAAATTCCGCCATAAATTTTGAATGCTTATATGTATGCTTGTTAATTAAAGGGTGGTGATCTTTTATTTGGGTGCTATTCTAACACCACAACAATTATAATTTGTTAGTATAATCTAAATGTATTACTGATGTTGTATCAGAGTTTGTAAAATGGTGATTTATAGTTCGCATTATTGTCAGTAGCTATACAACCGCAAAGAACAGATCCCTACCCGAGATCTCGATGATATAAAGAATCACTCCACAAGAGCAGATTCATAAATTTAAGCAGTATCTTCATAAGAGATAGCTTCTAATAGAGATTTTTTTGGAGAAGTCTTTATTAATGATGCGAATAATCCCGCTATTTTAAATGCATAGTTCTAAATGCATCGCGTTTTCTATGCAACTCTGAAACAGAGCGTATACCTTATTTCGGGGATTTATTGAGTAGAAATGACCCCGCCTATAGAAGCCGAAGAATAGTGGATATAAAAATGACAGGAAAAACACTTTACGAAAAGATTTGGGATGATCATGTTGTACGTACAGAAGAAGACGGCACTGCTCTACTCTATATCGATAGACATATTATTCATGAAGTAACGAGCGCTCAAGCATTCGAGGGTCTAGAAAAAGCCGGCCGCGATCTATGGCGTAAGAATTCTATTGTCGCAATGGCAGATCACAATACACCGACCACAAGTGATATCGGTAATATTGTTGATCCTATTGCAAGACTGCAAGTGGATACCTTACATAAAAATGCCACTGAACATGAGCTTGCATATTTCCCAATTGGCGATATTCGCCGCGGAATCGTTCATGTTGCCGGCCCTGAGCAAGGCGCGACACTACCAGGAATGACCATTGTCTGTGGAGATTCGCATACCGCAACACATGGCGCCTTTGGTGCTATCGCTTTTGGAATTGGTACGAGTGAAGTTGAGCATGTCATGGCAACAAGTTGCCTTGTTCAAAAAAAATCAAAAACCATGAAAATTGAAGTTGTCGGTGATCTACAACCCAACGTGACGGCAAAAGATTTAATTCTCGCCATTATTGGTGAAATAGGTACAGCGGGCGGCACGGGCTATGCGGTTGAATTTAGCGGTGATGCCGTGCGTAACCTTTCTATGGAAGGCCGAATGACCATGTGTAACATGGCAATTGAAGGCGGCGCGCGCGTTGGTCTTGTTGCCGTGGATGATACAACGATTGAATATGTCAAGGGTCGCCCATTTGCCCCCAAAGCACAAGATTGGGAGCAAGCAGTTGCTTATTGGAATACACTTCACTCAGATGAAGATGCACACTTTGATAAAGTTGTGACAATTGATGCAAGCACAATTGAGCCACAAGTGAGCTGGGGAACAAGCCCAGAAATGGTAATCGGCATTAATGAGCTTGTTCCTGATCCTGCAAAAGCAGCGACGCCGGTACAAAAAGAGAGTATCGAAAAAGCACTTAAGTACATGGGCTTAGAAGCAAACCAATCACCGAAAGATATTAAGATCGATAAAGTATTTATCGGCTCATGCACAAACTCACGTATCGAAGACCTCCGTGATGCTGCAAGAATGATTGAAGGCAAGAAAAAAGCAGATAATGTGAAGCTTGCAATGGTTGTGCCAGGCTCTGGCTTAGTCAAAGCGCAAGCAGAAAAAGAAGGATTAGATAAGATCTTTATCGATGCAGGATTTGAATGGCGTGAGCCAGGTTGCTCTATGTGCTTAGCAATGAATCCAGATCGCCTTGATCCTTATGAGCACTGCGCTTCCACTTCAAACCGTAACTTTGAAGGTCGACAAGGGAATAACGGCCGTACACACCTTGTAAGTCCTGCGATGGCAGCTGCTGCTGCAATTGCCGGTCATTTTGTTGATATTCGTGAATTGAACTAATTAGGAGTAAATAATTATGCAACCATTTGTAACTCATACCGGAATCGTTGTTCCGCTTGATCGTGCGAATATCGACACAGATGCGATTATTCCTAAGCAGTTTTTAACAAGTATTTATAAAACAGGATTTGGCCCTAACCTATTCGATGAGTGGCGTTATATGGATCGCGGCGCGCCGGGAATGGATAATAGCAATCGCCCACTCAATATGGATTTTTCGCTCAATCAACCTGAATATAAAGATGCGACCATTTTACTCGCGCGCGATAACTTCGGCTGCGGCTCATCGCGTGAGCATGCTGTTTGGGCGCTTACCGATTACGGTTTTCGTTCAGTCATTAGCTCAAGCTATTCTGATATCTTCTACAACAACTGCTTTAAGAGCGGATTCTTACCGATTCGTTTAACCGAAGATGAGGTCGATCAGCTATTTAAGCTCACAGAAAAACATAGTGATCTTGAAATTGCCATTGATCTCCCTGCCCAAACCGTAACAGCCATTCATGCAGGCAACACGCTTGCCGGGCCATTTTCATTTGAGATGGATGCTTTCCGCAAACATTGCATGGTCAATGGGCTTGATGACATCAGCTTAACGCTAGAACATCAAGATGATATCCGTGCCTATGAAGCAAAACGCGTCAAGCAAGCGCCGTGGTTATTTAGAGAATAACCTCTCTGGTATCATAATAAATAAAAATGCCGGCATCTTTTGAGATTGCCGGCATTTTATATCCACTTATAAAGCTATAAGTCTATTTAATAATTCTTAAGGATTGATATATCGGCAATTCTATTTTCAAAAACTCTTCCGATAATTCTTGCAACCGGCGCATGTTTTTATCCTCTGTCTTTAATGTAATGCCATCCTTAACAAGAAGTTGATTGTTTTTCTGCAATACCTGCCAAACAAATTTGGAAATACTCAGCTCATTAAGGCATCCCTTTGAATATGCAAGAATCATTAATTGCGATATTCGACCGACATCGAGTGCACCACCGCTAACAGGACTGACTAAATATTTAATATTAGTACTCGTAACACTATCATTAATGATATAGCTATTAAGTGCTTCCGTACTTGGCGTACTTTTCTTAATAGTCTCCGTATCTTGCGCTAATGCAATCATGCCTACTGAGTTCATTAATACTAAAGCTCGACTCAAGTCAATGAAAGATGTATTCGGCACTACATCTCGAATTTCTTCAAATGAATGTATTTGCGAATCTGCTAATAAATTGGCAATGGCAGTATATACATCCTGATTTAATACAATATTACGCTCCGCCGGAATATTAAGAGTCTCTGGTAATTTTCGGGTTATCACGAAGCGAAGATTTTCCCACTGCTGCTCTATCTGCAGTGGTGTCAGGGTTCTGGGTCCTTTAATCCACACATCAGTTCTGAACTGCGTATTTAAAAGGTAATCTTTCACAGATTGCGCAAACATCGGATCTTTGATACTTTCCCAAAACTGCAATTGCTCTGGAGAAAATATACCCGGCAAAAAATCACGGGTATAATTCGATGAACAAACATAATTTATTTTAGCGGATTCTAAGTATCCACTAATATCTGAGAAATACATAGGATCCCAGTCCCGATTAAAATACTCATGCGCTAAGTAATGCGGGTCTTGACTTGCTATTCGCTCCATCTGACTTTTAATACTAGAATTATTTTGAGTTAAGTTGTGGCTCAAATCGATCAACTCTTTCGTAAAATTCGTCGCAGCAGATACTTTACTAACGATGCCTTGCCCTCTAGAGCCCATCATATGTGCATGTTCTGAAAGCATATGTCGAATAGGAGATTTCCCAGACCAACCCGGTAAAGTATTATAACTGATATATACTACGCCCCCAATTTTCAGTTTATTACGAATAAACTCAACCAAAATTTTTCTATTGTCTATTGAAATCCAAGACCAAATACCATGCAAACAAATAAAATCAAAATCGGGGAGATCCTTCCGCGAACAAAACTCTTCAAAGGTTTGATCAAAAATATTTAAACGACTTTTTGATTGATTCCCAAGTTCTTGAGCGAAACTGACATGGGCGGGATTAAAGTCAGTCCCCCACCATTCGATATTATCATTTCCGGCAGCATGCGCATTGATAGAAACGCCTTGTCCAAAGCCAAGCTCGCAAGCTGTTTTGATTTTAGGCATTGCTATTTGATGCGCGAGCAGCGGTAATAACAAGTTATTGGGGTTTAGTGCGGAATAATACCCATAAGTGTACCCGATATCACTTATATAACCCTCTGTCCAATCTGACATATTTCCCTCTTTAAAATTTTATTGCAAAAATAACATGAATATATGCTGTACATGCTCAACAGCAGGTATAAACGATTAATTCAATTATTTAATATTAGCAATTTAGCTAATACGACATTATTGCATTTTATAATATCATTTTAAATATCGGGATTTATATACTATACAAACATCTCTTTTACAAAATCGACCTCACCCGTCTCAACTTTATAAAACGCGCCGACAATGCCAATTTCGCCCCCTTCGTACATATCTTTCAAGACATTACTTTTATTGAGAATATGGCTAATCGTATCTTCTACATTATGAAATGCAACCAAATCAACCGCTTCTTTCGATTGCATGTCAAGATGCTGATGATGCGCTTTTACATGTTCGATAGAGGGTTTTACTTTCGCCAGTAGACCCGTTAGATGCCCAAGCTCGGTGCCATGGCAAGCACCGGTAATAGCGCCACAATTAGAATGCCCAAGGACTACAATCAATTTAGAGCCTGCAAGCTTACAAGCAAACTCCATAGAGCCGATAATATCATTATTCAGCACATTACCGGCAATACGGGTGCTAAAAATATCGCCCAAGCCTTGGTCAAAGATGAGTTCTGCCGAAGTTCGGCTATCAATACAACTTAAAATAATGGCAAATGGAAACTGATTCGCCTTCGTCTCATTCACCTGCTCTAACAAATTACTATGTGCTTTTAAATTCGCAACAAAACGTTTATTCCCCTCTTTTAAAAAATTAAGCGCTAATTGGG
>CANRON010000020.1 GCA_947632245.1 uncultured Ignatzschineria sp.
CGGCATCGTGTTCATTAAAACTAGATCTTATTATTATCTATTTTAAGGAGTCGAGAAGTACATGACTAAGCAGACAGAAACAATGCAGTTCCAAACTGAGGTGAATCAGCTTTTAAACTTGATGATTCATTCGCTCTATTCTAATCGTGAAATCTTCCTTCGAGAGTTGATCTCTAACGCATCGGATGCGCTTGATAAACGCCGCTTTGAAGGTTTAACCGATGTTGCGCTCATTGATGGACAAGGCACGCCGCAGATTGATATCGCTTTTGATAAAGACGCGAAAACGCTTACGATTACGGATAACGGTATCGGTATGACGCGCGAGGAAGTGATCGAGAATATCGGAACTATCGCAAAATCAGGCACGAAAGCATTCTTAGAGAAATTAGAAGCAGATCAAAAGAGCGCATCGCAATTAATTGGTCAATTTGGGGTGGGGTTCTATTCGGCATTTATTGTCGCGGAAGAGATCGAGCTAATTACGCGTAAAGCCGGATCAGACGATAAAGCGGCAACGCATTGGGTTTCAAAGGGTGAGGGCGAGTTTTCACTGACAGAAGTTGAGCGTGACAATGCAGGAACGACTATTATCCTGCATATGCGTGAAGATGATGTAGATCTTTTAAATGAATGGTCGCTCAAAGATATTATTAAAAAATACTCAGATCATATCGCATACCCGATTATGATGGCAGTGGAAAGACCTGTTCCGGCGAAAGAGGGCGAGGAAGCAGATAAGGAAGAAGGTCCGAAGCACGAATGGGTGATTGAACAAGTTAACTCCGCAGAATCAATCTGGCAGCGTGAGCGCTCTGAGATTAAGGATGAGGAGTACATCGCCTTTTATAAAGAATTAACGCATGACTTTGAAGCGCCGCTTGCTTGGAGCCATAACCGTGTTGAGGGGAATACCTCTTATACATCGCTCTTATATGTGCCGGCAGTTGCGCCGCAGGGCCTATGGAATCAAGAGATTAAATATGGGGTTGATCTCTATGTTCAGCGCGTATTTATTATGGAAGGCTCGGATAAATTAGTACCAAGATATCTCCGCTTTATTCAGGGTGTTGTGGATACTCAGGATTTACCGCTTAATATTTCACGTGAAATCCTCCAGAATTCAAAAACGATTGATACGATCCGCCAAGGTTTAACACGCCGTTCACTCTCAATGCTTGAAACACTCAGCAATGATAAGGAGAAATATCAGCAGTTCTGGGGTCAGTTTGGTCGTGTGTTGAAAGAGGGCTTAGGCGAAGATTATTCTAATCGCGAGAAAATTGCGAACCTTCTCCGTTTTGCGTCCACCACAACCGATAAAGAGACCGTTTCACTCAAAGCCTATAAAGAGCGCATGATTGAAGGGCAAGATAAGATCTACTACATCACGGCAGATTCGCTCAACACTGCGAAAAATAGCCCACATCTTGAGATCTTCAAATCAAAAGGGATTGAAGTGATTCTCATGACAGATGTTGTCGATGATTGGATGACGGGATTCCTCCATGAGTTTGACGGCACGCAGATGGTAAACGTTGCTAAAGGTGATGTAAATCTCGATGGTGATAAGAAAGACGATCAAGAAGAGACGCCGGCAGTATCTGAAACAGAAGTAAAACTGATCGATCGTGTCAAGAGTGTTTTAGGAGATCGCGTGGATAGCGTGAAGATCTCTAAGCGTTTAACCGATTCAGCATCCGTTTTGGTGCGTAATGAACATGCTTTAAGTGGTCATTTTGAGAAAATGCTCCGTGAAGCAGGGCACGATGTGCCGGATATGAAACCATGGCTTGAGATCAATCCTAAGCATCCGCTATTAGTTATGCTTGATGAAACAACAGATGAAGCGTTACAGGCGGATATTGCGATGCTTGTTTATGAAGAGGCGCAATTGCTCGAAGGCGCGCAGCTTGATAACCCTTCTGAATTTGTGGCGCGATTAAATCGTCTGATGAATCGTCAATAATAACGAGAAATCATCATAAGCATCAAGTTAGTACCAATAATAAAATAGCCTTATTGAAGTAAAAACCCATTGTATAGAGTTTAAACTTTGTGCAATGGGTTCTTTTTTATCTGGTACTAACCATTTGAAAACGGTACTAAATATCTCTGACATCCGCGATGGGGTTATCGCCTTTCATCAGGGGAGAATTGAGATAATTGATAATCATGGTTGCGGACTCATGGGGGGAGAGAAGATTGCCGGATGCTTTGAGATCTACAAACCGATCAATTGATGGGAATGCAGACTTTTGACTTGCGCGAATCTCCACTTGCATATCGGTATCAATGACGCCAGGCGCAAGAGAAGAGATATAAATAGGGTGTGCTTTATTTTGCTGCTCAACATGAAAGGCGCGACTAAATTGATCGATCGCGGCTTTAGTAGTGCAATAGATCGACCAACCCGAATAGACGTGTCTGCCGGCACCCGATGAGATATTAATAATATTTTTAAGAATCGGTAAATCTTGCACAAGCGCCGTAAAGGCATTTGTGAGATTAATCGGCGCTGTGATATTGAGGGCAATTGCCGCTTGAGTATGCGCCGGATCTAAAGCGCCGACTTGTTCAATCGGACCGATCATACCGGCATTATTAATTAGGGTAATTTCTGTGGCAGTGGGGAGATAGGATTGTAGCCAATGAATCACTGCTGCCGGTGCACTGCCATCGGTAATATCAAGCTGCATCAAGTCTGGGAGATTATTGGGATTAGAGCGGGCGATGCGTAATACTTTATGGCCCTCAGATTCTAAGATTGTCGCAAGTGCATGGCCAATGCCTTTGGAAGCGCCGGTAATAATGAATATCTTCATGTGATAACTCCTGCATATTTGTGATGATGAAACTTCAGTGATGCAGTCATTGTATCGATTACAGGCATTTTTTTCAGGGTGATCTTTAAAGATCACTTCAATTCATTGCTCATATCATTCGTTAAAGTTATCCGTTACAAAAATAATGCGCGATAAAACAGTACACATGCATTTTATCGCATAAATTTTCACGAATATGAAAAACGACATAAAAGGGGCGCTCGCTTTGATGTATAATAGTGCCTCTTATAATTTTGATCAGTTTATTAATATTTAGTCACAGGTAATTCTCTATGTATGTCATCAAGCGCTTATTCATCGCAACGGTACTTTTAGTCTCATCACTCACTATGGCGCAATCGCTCTATATTAGTGATAAACTTCAAGCGCCAGTACGCGCCGGCGCCGGTGATAACTATAGAATCACAAAAATGATCAACGCGGGCGAACCGATTGAAAAACTCGCCGAACGGAATGGTTACTTCCAAATTCGCTACGATGGCAATCGAACGGGTTGGATTTATAATACCTATGTGATGGATGAGCCTAGTGCGCGCAATTATATTGAAGAAGCAAAAGCACGTTATGAGCCGCTTCTAAATGAAAATAGATCGCTTGAAGCAGAAATTGAAAAGCTCAAAGGGCAGCAGGAACAAGCAATTAACCGCGTCAATATCGAAAAAGAGACGCTCAAAAATGAAGTCGAAGTGTTAAGTGCCGAAAATGAATCACTGCGTTTAGAGATTGTAGAGCTGAGAAGTCTCAATGCTCATGAGATTGAATTAGCCCAGCAAAATGATGAGTTAAACCAAAAAGATCATCTTCAAAGAGTGGAGATTACCCGTTTAACGCAAGAAAATTCCCGTTTACAAGCGGTCAATCGTAGCAGTGAATGGACGATGGGCGCCTTGATTTTGCTCGGCGGGATTATTTTAGGTTCTGCCATTTTACCGAGATTATTTGCAAAAACGCGCCGTAAGCGCAGCTGGGATTTTTAATTGACCTCATAATATTTTAAAATAAGTTGACACAATGGCGATTAATCGCTTTAATAACTCATGCCGATTTGAAACAGCTTGCGGGCACAACAGCTAAAGCGTGAACAGAGTCTATAAAGACAATGCATTTTTGCGATCTTTACATTCTTTGAACATATTGCTAAAGCCCGCAACAACTGTTGCGGGCTTTTTGTTTTTGGAGGATTCCTTCTGATGTGAATATTTATATTTGCGCGCTATGGATCAGAAGGAATTCATCCAGAAATAGAGAACCTGTAAATTTCAAATCCCATTAAATTAAATTGAATGGAAGATAATTGAAATCATTGAAGACAACGTGATTGAGTCAATCATTTTACAATCATGATGCTTTATATAAAATCAGAGAATAAAGGTCAAAAATTACATGAAAGTATCAAAAGGAAAACGTAGTAGCTTAAAAAAACTCGCCCTCGCAAGTGCGCTCTTAATCGGCGGTGTTGTATTATCAGGCTGTTTTAAGGGTGATGATAAGACGAATACAAGTAGTGATAATATCGCTGATAAAAAAGAGATTACAATAGGCGTGACGATTGGGGATAACGGGACGATGATTCGGGAAGTCGTAGGGCCTATTCTTGAAAAAAATGGCTATCAATATCGACTGATTGAGTTCTCTGATTATGTCCGTCCGAACTTAGCACTCGCTGAAGGGGAGCTGGATATTAATATCTTTCAGCATAAACCCTACTTAGATGCTTTTAAAGCGCAGCATAACTTAGCCATTGAAGAGGCATTTCAAATCCCGACTGCGCCTTATGGCTTATATGCCGGCAGAACCAAGTCGATTGACAATGTGCCAAATGGCATAAAAGTATCCGCGCCGAATGACCCCTCGAACCTCTCACGTGTGTTGGTTATCTTGGATCATTTAGGCTGGATTAAGCTCAAAGAGAATATTAATCCGCTCAAAGCCTCTGTCAATGATATTGCCGATAACATTAAGGATGTCGAGATCATCACATTAGATGCAGCGCAATTACCGCGGACTTTAGGCGATGTCGACTTCTCGGCAATTAATGGGAATTATGCCATTAGCGCAGGATTAAATCCGAAAGATGCTATCTTTAAAGAACCTAATTTTACCTTTGTAAATTGGTCTGCTGTAAAGAGTGCAGATAAAGGCAGTGAGTGGTTGCAAGTTTTAACCGATGCATTTAACTCGGATGAGTTTAAGGCTTATACAGATCAGAAATTTGAAGGATATCAGCTGCCAGAAGTTTGGGCTGAATCAAAATAGTTAACAACAAATCGTAATCGAGTCATATTAATCAATAGAAGGAATTTATTCATGAGAAATATTTTCAAAAAGACCGCATTTTCCCTGCTGATCGGCGGATCACTTGTTTTAGCCGGCTGTAATAGTGATGATAAAAGCACAGATGCAGATCTAAAAAAGATCCGTATTGGTACGACTGTCGGTGATTTTGCAGATATGGTGACAGATTCAGTCAAGCCGCAATTAGAGAAGAAAGGCTATGAGGTTGAGCTTGTGGTCTTCACAGATTATGTATTGCCGAATCATGCGCTTGCAGATGGCTCGCTGGAGATTAATACGTTCCAGCATCTCCCATATTTAAACTCATTTAAGGGTAATCATAAGCTTGATCTCACAGAAGTTTTCCAAATTCCAACAGGGCCATTAGGGATTTATAGCGGCAAAAAAACGAGTCTTGAGAATTTAGAGAAAGGGGCTCGCTTTGCCGTGCCAAATGACCCTAGTAACTTCTCACGCTCGCTTGCGCTTTTAGTTGATGCTGGCCTTGTGACTTTAAAGCCGGGTACAGATTCATTGAAAGCCGGAATTACAGATATAGCCGACAATCCGCATGAAATTGAACTTGTCATGATTGAAGCGCCGCAGTTGCCACGTGTTCGTGATGATCTTGATTATGTTGTGATCCCAGGGAACTACGCAGCAAGCTCAAAAATCCCCTTTAGCGATGCACTCTTTACAGATCCTGGCTTTGTTTTCATCAACTGGGCGGCGGTTAAAACGGCGGATGTTGATGCACCCTGGCTGAAAGATGTGAAAGATGCTTATAACTCTGATGAGTTTAAAGCATATGCGGCAGAACGTTTTGCAGGTTATAAATATCCAGCTGACTGGGCTAAAACTGAAACAAAATAGTGTCATGAATGAATGTTGGGATCGGTAGCTAAGGACCGGTAGTGAAAAATAGGTAGCTTTAATGCTGCCTATTTTTTTATCACTAAGATTCAAGTATGCGCGTGATGAATCATTGGCAAAGTCAGTGAGTAAAAAATAAAACAAATAAGGGTTGTAAATACCTAGGCTTTGCATTATTGTACTACCACAGTAAGACAGTTTAATGATTCATTCATCATTTAAATGAAAATTCAAAGATAGTTTTAATCGAACACAGTGATCGCTAAAAAATAGCATCCTGCATAATAAAAGGTATATGAAATGAAAAACACACGCTTAAAGATCGCACTTCAAAAGTCAGGACGATTAAGTGATGAGTCGCTCAAACTCCTTGAAAAGAGCGGATTAAAAGTGAATGTGAATAAAGATAAATTAATCGCTCATGTGGAAAATATGCCCATTGATATCCTGCGTGTTCGTGATGATGATATTCCGGGATTAGTATTTGATGGCGTTGTAGATATGGGAATTGTTGGGCAGAATGTACTCGAAGAAGTGGCATTGAGCCGCACCGGTTCCATTGATGACTCTCTTTATAAAGTTTTACAGATTCTCCCCTTTGGTGGCTGCCGACTCTCTTTAGCACTTCCTAAGAGTACAGATTATAAAGGGATTCAAGATTTTGAAGGTTTACGTGTCGCGACTTCATTCCCCTACTTGTTAAACCGATATTTGACTGAAAAGGGCATTAATTTTAAAAGTTCTTTATTAACAGGATCAGTCGAAGTTGCGCCAAGAGCAGGGCTTGCAGATGGGATTTGTGATCTTGTCTCATCAGGGGCGACTTTAGAAGCCAATGGCTTAAAGGAAGTAGAAGAAATTTTCCGCTCGAAAGCCTGCTTAATTCAAACAACGGCTGAAATATCGCCAGAGAAACAGGCCTTAATTGCAAGGATTATGCCAAGAATTCAGAGCGTGATTCAAGCCAATGAGTCGAAGTATATCATGCTTCATGCCCCTAAAGATCGATTGAAAGAGATTACACAGCTATTGCCGGGCGCAGAAAATCCGACTATTTTACCGCTCGCAACAGACGATAGCCGCGTTGCTATCCACGTAGTCAGTAGTGAAACGCTCTTTTGGGAGACGATGGAAGCTTTAAAAGCGAAAGGTGCAAGCTCTATTTTGGTCCTTCCTATCGAAAAAATGATGTCTTAACACGATATCCTCAGACACAATAAAAGAGATTAAAACTAAAATCCATAGATAGCATAATCAGCGCATCCACGGTCTCAATGAGGATTCGCACTGATCAAACATGGGTAAGGTAGGGAACTTAGGGAAGGGTTAATATATTATATGGAAAGAATTATTTGGCGCGATTTAACATTAGATGCGCAGAAAAAAGCATTAGAGCGACCTGCTCAAGCAATTGCAGGCCAAATTACTGCTGCTGTGGATGGAATTCGCGAAGCGGTAGAACAAGCGGGTGATGCCGCTATCATTGAATTAACGGAAAAATTCGACCACGTCACAGTGGATTCACTGATCTTACCGCAATCAGAATTTGAGCGGGTTGAGTTGAGCTTGTCAGATGATTTTAAAACAGCTATTAAACGGGCTTATGACAATATCGCTAAATTCCATATTGCGCAAAAGCCACAAGCCATTGCGGTGGAAACTGAACCCGGCGTTTTATGTGAGGTGTTAACGCGCCCAATTGAATCCGTAGGTCTCTATATTCCCGGGGGAACGGCGCCGCTCTTCTCAACGGTACTAATGCTCGCAGTGCCAGCGCAAATTGCCGGTTGTAAAGAGATTGTGCTTGCAAGCCCGCCAAAACTAGCCGATGAGATTATTTATGCCGCAAAACTGTGTGGAATTACCACGATTTATCAAATGGGCGGTGCGCAGGCAATCTTTGGATTAGGCCTTGGTACAGAAACAATCAAAAAGGTCGATAAGATCTTCGGTCCTGGTAACAGCTATGTCACTGAAGCTAAAAGACAAGTGAGTCAAATGAGTAATGGCGCAGCGATTGATATGCCTGCAGGACCATCAGAAGTACTAGTGATTGCAGATGGTAATGCAACACCTGAATTCGTCTCCGCAGATCTTTTATCACAAGCAGAGCATGGGGAGGATTCTCAGGTAATTCTTGTCACGACATCAAGCGATATGATCGATAAGGTTGAAGCCGCGATTGAGACGCAGCTCGCACAACTTGGCAGAGCGGAAACTGCACGTGTTGCTTTGAGCCATAGCCGTTCCATTTTAGTCTCTGACTTAGCCGAAGCCGTAGCGGTCAGCAACCTTTATGCGCCAGAGCACTTGATTATTCAAACAGATGAGCCTCGCAATTTATTGGCAGATATCGCGCATGCAGGATCTGTATTTTTGGGAGAGTTTTCGCCGGAGTCGATGGGGGATTATGCCTCAGGGACTAACCATGTATTGCCAACTTATGGCTATGCCAAAACATACTCAAGCTTGGGGCTTGCAGATTTCTCTAAACGAATGACAGTTCAAACACTATCTAAAGCAGGCTTTGAGAGTTTAGGCCCAACGGTATCATTACTCGCCGAGCGTGAATTATTAGATGCGCATAAATTAGCCGTTGAAGTTCGGTTAGAAGCCATTCGTAACGGCAAGTAAGACAGATACACAGAAGTCAGTTATAGTTAAAGAGAGCGGGTAAGATCTTTAGAAATCTTATAAGATCTCGCCTTTTTGATTTTGAAGAGATAACAATATCATAATAAAAAATAGTGAGGATTGAAATGGCAGTCACAATTGCGGATAAATTAAGCCGAAAAGCAGTTCAGGAATGTGAGCTTTATATCGCCCCTAAGCGTAACAATAATGGCAAAGAGATCTATTTAGATGCTAATGAGAATCCCTATGCAAGTGAAATAAAGCTCGAAATCATGATGAATCGTTATCCTGAATCTCAACCCGCACTTGCAATTGCTCGCTATGCCGAATTTTTAGGGGTTGATTCTGATGAAGTACTCGCAACGCTCGGCGGTGATTCCGCGATTGAATTATTAATTAAAGCCTTTTGTGAGCCGAATCAAGATAAGCTCCTCTACTGCCCGCCGACATTTGGGATGTACCAAGTCACATGCGATCTTTTTGATGTAAAAACCGTGCAAGTGCCGCTGCTTGAAGATTTCTCCCTCGATACTGAGGCGATTATTAATAATCTGGATGGCGTAAAGATGGTTTTTTTATGTAGCCCGAATAATCCTACCGGTAATACAATTCCGGCAGAGGATGTGATGCGTATTTTAGAAGCAACAAAAGATCGTGCGATTGTTGTCTTAGATGAAGCGTATATCGAATTTAGTGAGCGCGAATCTTTTGCCAAACGTGTGAAGGAATTTCCGCACCTAGCTTTAGTGAGAACGCTCTCAAAAGCGTTTGGACTTGCCGGGATTCGCTTTGGCTTTGTCGTGGCATCAAGTGGCTTAATTAATGTTTTAAAGAAAGTGATTAGTCCTTATCCGCTACCGGTACCGGCAATTGCGGTCGCAGAGGCAGCACTCCTACCTGAAAATATTCAAATAATGCAAGAGAATCGGGCAAAAGTACTGATCGGGCGAAAATCACTGGAGTCGGCACTTTCTGAGCTTCAATGCGTCAAAAAAATCTACCCTAGTGAATCTAACTTTTTACTTGTATCCGTCACTGATTCGAAGGCGATCTTTGATTATTTAAGTCATCTTGGTATTTTTGTGCGCTATCAAAGCACAGACCGATTAAAGAACACACTCCGTATCTCTGTAGGATTACCCCAAGAGCAGGAAGCACTCATCGCTGCGCTAACAGCATTTGATGCCCAATAAGGGGTAAGCTTTAATCATTCATAGATTCTATATAGATCTATAGAACAAATTATAATTATATTTAAAGTATTGAAAGGGTATTTCATGCAAAACATTCTTTTTATTGACCGTGATGGCACATTGATTGATGAACCAAAGACGGATTTTCAGATCGATTCGCTTGAGAAGTTAATCTTTGAACCACGTGTTATTCCTGCGCTTTTAGAGCTCCAAGATGCGGGTTTTCGTTTTGTCATTGTCTCGAATCAAGATGGTTTAGGCACAGATAGTAATCCCCAGGATAAGTTTGATCTGGCACACAATCGCATGATGGAGACTTTTGAATCTCAAGGCGTTGTATTTGATGATGTTCTGCTATGCCCGCATTTTACTGAAGATAATTGCGAATGCCGTAAACCCAAAACGGGTATGGTGAAGGCGTATCTCGAAGAGAAGCGTTTTAATCCTGAAAATAGCTATGTCATTGGGGATCGTGAAACGGATATTGGCTTGGCTGAAAACATGGGGATTGAAGGTATTTTATATCACCCAGAAAAGATGAATTGGAACCTGATTGTTGAGCGCTTACTCAATAAAGGGATTGTGAAAGAAGGACGTGAACCGAGAGTATCTATCGTTGAGCGCAAAACAAAAGAGACCGATATTAAGATCGAACTCTTTTTAGATGAAACGGGTGCAAGTACCATTTCTACGGGTATTCCCTTTTTTGATCATATGCTTGACCAGATTGCAACGCATGGCGGTTTTAGAATGAATGTGGAAGTTGATGGGGATTTGGAGATTGATGATCACCACACAGTAGAAGATACCGGCATTGCCCTTGGTGAAGCGCTGCGTGCTGCATTAGGTGATAAACGCGGCATTGCCCGTTTTGGCTTTAATGAATTTGAATTTATTTTACCGATGGATGAGTGCCGTGCATTTTGTACACTAGATCTCTCTGGTCGTCCGCACATTGATTTTGAAGCAACCTTTGACCGCGAAATGATCGGCACTTTTAGTACCGAGATGGTACCGCATTTCTTTAGATCGCTTGCTTATGCACTCGCTTCGACACTGCATTTAAAAGCGGAAGGGAAAAACACCCACCATAAAATTGAATCACTCTTTAAGGTCTTTGGTCGTACACTTCGCCAAGCGGTAAAGGTTGAAAGTGATGTGTTACCAAGCTCAAAAGGGCTCTTATAAAGCCCTCAAGGGGTTGAGCCACGTGTTACCATTTTGTTGCATATTGAGGAAAATATGATTATCCCTGCTTTAGATCTGATTAATGGCGAAGTCGTTCGTCTACAACAAGGCGATTATAACCGTCAAACGACATTTGAATATTCACCGATTGCGAAATTTAAAGAGTATGTGGATGCCGGCGCTGAGTATCTTCATCTGGTGGATTTAGATGGGGCAAAAGATCCGAATGATCGCCAACTCGCAGTGATCTCAGAGATTGTTAAAACCGTCGGCGCACCCATTCAAGTGGGCGGTGGTATTCGTACTAAAGCAGATATTGAAAACCTACTCAATATCGGTGTTGATCGTGTTGTCGTGGGTTCGACTGCGGTTAAAAACCCCGCTGAAGTGATTCAATGGTTTCAAGAGTTTGGTGGCGATAAAATAGTATTAGCACTTGATATTCGTATTGAAGAGGGTATTAAAAAGGTGGCGCTAAGCGGCTGGCTTGAAACAAGCGAGTTATCCTTAGAGGACCTTATTGCACAATATCAACCCTATGGTTTAAAACATGTTCTGTGTACGGATATCTCTAAAGATGGCATGTTAACGGGTTCTAATGTTGCGCTCTACCAGGAGCTATGTGCTAAATTTCCAGACATTGAATTTCAGTCATCGGGCGGTATTGGTACAATTGATGATATCAAAGCACTTCTCCCTACCAATGTTTCAGGTGTTATTGTGGGCCGTGCGTTACTAGAAGGTAAATTTACAGCGAAGGAGGCCATCTCATGCTGGCAAAAATAATTGCGTGCTTAGACGTCAAAGATGGTGTCGTTGTTAAAGGCACACAATTTAGAGATCACGAAACGATGGGCGATGCGCTCATGCTTGCAAAGCGTTACTCGGATGAAGGTGCAGATGAGCTGGTGATTTACGATATTACGGCTTCAAGTAAGGGCACAGTCGTTGATAAATCCTGGGTGAAGAAAGTGAAAGATGTCATTGATATTCCGCTCTGTGTTGCCGGTGGTATTCGGACAGTGGAAGATGCTAAAGCGCTCTTTAATAATGGTGTTGATAAAATTTCGATCAATTCACCCGCGCTTGCAGATCCCCATTTGATTAACGAGTTAGTCGCGACTTTCGGGAGCGAAAAAATTGTTGTCGGTATTGATTCTTACTATGATGAAGCGCTTGACGATTATTTTGTCTATACACTCACAGGGGATGAAGCGACCACAGCTAAAACAACTTGGCGCACGCTTGATTGGGTTTTAGAGGTCCAAAATCGTGGTGCGTCTGAAATTGTTCTCAATATGATGAATCAAGATGGTGTTCGGGATGGTTATGATTTAGCCCAGCTTCAAAAGGTCAGAGAAGTATGTACGAAAGCAAAATTAGTGGCTTCAGGCGGCGCTGGAAAAATGGTGCATTTTCGTGATGCCTATTTAATTGCGAATGTTGATGGGACCTTAGGTGCTTCTGCATTTCATAAAAAAATCATTAATATCACAGAATTGAAGTCTTATCTGCGAGATGAAGGAATAGAGGTAGAGATGCGTACAGCGCCAGCAGTAATCCGTAAAGATACAGATCCAGATACGATTATATCGATGATCGATTGGAAAAAGGTCGATAACTTAATGCCGGTGATTGTGCAGGATTACCGTAGTGCGGAAGTGCTCATGCTCGGATATATGAATCCTGAAGCGCTCACGAAAACACTCGAAACGGCGAAGGTGACCTTTTTCTCACGCACGAAGGCGCGTCTTTGGACGAAAGGGGAAGAATCTGGTAATTTCCTGAATGTCGTCGATTACGCTGTCGATTGCGATAGCGATACATTGTTAGTTTTAGCAAATCCTATTGGGCCCACATGCCACTTAGGGGATACTAGTTGTTTTGAAGCGGTATCGCGCAAAGTGCCGTGGGTATTTTTCTCGCGCTTAGAGAATTTACTGGAATCACGTAAAAATGATGATCCTGAAACCTCTTATACGGCATCTCTTTATGCAAAAGGGACAAAACGCATTGCCCAAAAAGTCGGGGAAGAGGGCGTAGAAGTTGCACTTGCCGCAACTGTGCAAGATAAAGATGAAGTCATCTCTGAAATGGCTGATTTGATGTATCACGCAACGGTTTTACTGCATGATCAAGGTTTAGCATGGGAAGATGTATTGGCAAAGTTAAATGAGCGTCACTCAAAGTAAAAGGCATCTTTATGGGGCATTGGTTTGGTATCGCGCATTGATGCTTAACAGGTTTTAGCTTAGTTTTAAAATTTTGGGATTCTCCATATTCCAAAGCGTTAAAAGGACTCCAATAGCGGCCATATCCCTAGATATGACCGTTGTTGGGGTTATTTTTATCTCTTTATCATGTTTATATCAATACTATAAATAACGGTTATTCACCCTGAATAGATAGCATTGTTGCCTATATTACAGTCGATCT
This sequence comes from uncultured Ignatzschineria sp., assembly GCA_947632245.1. GTDB lineage: Bacteria > Pseudomonadota > Gammaproteobacteria > Cardiobacteriales > Wohlfahrtiimonadaceae > Ignatzschineria. The sequence goes on from CANRON010000020.1 coordinate 13,445, forward strand.
TGAAATAAAATTTGCATAAGATTCAAATATCTATATACTCAGTCATTCATTAACGCGGGGTGGAGCAGTCTGGTAGCTCGTCGGGCTCATAACCCGAAGGTCGTTGGTTCAAATCCAGCCCCCGCAACCATAATGAGAAAAGCCTACTTTCGAGTAGGCTTTTTGCTGTTTGCACAGATTTGGATTGTATCAATAATTGTATCAATATTAAAATGTGGTACTGAGACATTGTATTTAAGACGTAATACTTTTACGCAGTGAAGTATCGAGGTTTAATTGATGAGTGTTGTTTTCAGCATGCGTCAGCCATTTTTGCCATCAATCCTGATATATCCGACTATTTATGTATAGATAGTATGCGATTGGGGATTAAAGCTTGCGTAAGGAGCAAAGATCTATATAATTACTCATTCATTAACGCGGGGTGGAGCAGTCTGGTAGCTCGTCGGGCTCATAACCCGAAGGTCGTTGGTTCAAATCCGGCCCCCGCAACCATAATGAGAAAAGCCCACTTTTAAGTGGGCTTTTTGCTATTTATTCTTTTTACCTTTACCTCTGCTTTTCGCTATAGCGGGTCATTAAGTTAAAGCAGAGATTACTCCCCATTCGTGAATATTATGGAGCATACGAACTCATTAATCCTAAATATAGGGATTGGGTATGTCGGATTGGCTACGTCTATATAAGCTCAGAAGCACGAAGAAGGGAATTGTTACCTTCTTCGTGTTTAATGCGGGAAATCATACTATTTATGCATAGATAGTATGCGATTGAAGATTAAGGGTTGCATAAGGCTTAAATATCTATATAATCAGTCATTCATTAACGCGGGGTGGAGCAGTCTGGTAGCTCGTCGGGCTCATAACCCGAAGGTCGTTGGTTCAAATCCAGCCCCCGCAACCATAATGAGAAAAGCCCACTTTTGAGTGGGCTTTTTGCTATGCCCCATATCATCAAGCTTCGTGAGGATATAGAGATAGTGATAGGCAAATTGCCTGAGTTCCTGTAATTTAAATAGATGATCATTCTTTAATATCATCTACAAGAGGCTTTGTTATGCATATCCTGATTGCCCCCGATTCCTTTAAAGAATCATTAACGGCTATAGAAGTCGCCAATGCGATTGAAATAGGTTTTAAGCAAATAATGCCGGAAGCGCAATATACTAAAATACCCGTCGCAGATGGTGGCGAGGGGACGATGCAGGCTATTGTTGATGCTAAAGCAGGTAAGATTATATCGGCTTTGGTACAAGATCCTTTAGGAAGAGTGATCACTGCTCATTATGGCTGGATCGAGGCTGAAAATCTAGCGGTCATTGAGATGGCGGAAGCCAGTGGCTTAATGTTACTCCATTCCTCCGAGCGCAATCCGCTGATTACCTCAAGTTACGGTACCGGTGAGCTTATTTTAGATGCCTTAAATCGAGGTGCTACAACGATTCTGTTAGCTATTGGTGGCAGTGCCACCAATGATGGAGGTATGGGAATGCTGAGCGCTTTAGGGGTTCAGTTTTTAGATCAAGAGAACAATATTCTTGCACAAGGCGGCGCAGCGCTCCCATCCCTTGCGCGGATTGATCTCCGCACGATCGATGAAAGGCTCGCACAGGTTTCATTTGAAGTTGCGTGTGATGTCGATAATCCCTTATGTGGAGAGCGAGGCTCTTCTGCTGTTTTTGGGCCTCAGAAAGGGGCTTCTCAGGATGATGTGAGCGTTCTCGATGCGGCATTAATGCAATATGCCGATATTGCAGGGAATTTGTTACAAAAAGATTTTCGGGATCATAAAGGTGCCGGTGCTGCGGGCGGAATGGGCTTTGCCGCAATCGCATTTCTAAAGGGGAAATTATTGCCGGGAATTACGCTCGTACTTGAGACTGTGAATTTTGATGAAATTGTCAAAACTGTGGATTTAGTGATTACCGGTGAGGGTAAAATTGATGAGCAAACTATCTTTGGTAAAACTCCGGTGGGTGTTGCAAAAATGGCAAAACGATATCATAAACCTGTTATTGCCATTGCCGGGAGTTTAGGGCAGAACTATATGGTTATTTATGATCATGGGATTGATGTGGTATTTTCAATTTCGCCAAAGCCAGAGCCACTTGAAAATGCATTATTGTCTGCACACCAAAACATTGTAGATGCAGCACGGAATATTGCCGGCGTTATGCAGCTCAAAGAACGAATGGTAGGGAAGTAACGATTGCTGGCAAGCTTATGATGAGCTGATAAAATTTGAGAGTCTTAGTCGCCAATGTCAATCAAGGTAAAACATTTTAATTAAAAATTTCTATTTTAGGGGATTTTAATAAAAGGATATGCGTCAAATCTTGCGTGATATATACAATAATGGCTTGAATAATTATGGGATATCTTCGACAATACTTTTCATAAAATAAATAAAAGAGGAAGATTCACGTGCAGCACAAAAAATCTTCTTTGAATATTTGGAAAGATTCTCCTCAGTGACCAAAATGGCTTTGCATGAATATACCGACCTCTATCAAAATAATGTTTACTTTTTTTTGCCTATTCTTTGGTATTCCCGGAATAGGATTGCTGATTTTAGGGCCTGTCATCGGTAGCATGATTCCGGTTGTGTTTGGCTTAGTCATGTGTGCATGTGGTTGGATTCCGCTCTATATTGTGATTCGTAATAAAATCATCAAAAATAGAATGCAAAAATATGGTGAGCTCATTAATACGGTTTTTATTGATATTAATCCGGCTATCTATGATCTATTTGGTTGGCGACCTTACATTATTACTTCACAGTGGCACGATAAGGACAATAATGTTCTATATCATTTTAAGAGTCCTCCCCTTAATCACAATCCTGAGAGTGTTATGCAAAATGGGATGATGATTCCTGTCTATATTGATCGCCGAAATCCTAAAGTCTACTACATGGATTTAAATCACTTACCGCATGTTGTCGATGCTGCACGATAAGCGCCCAATATAGGAACGGCATTTATGAAACAATTTTTTGGGTATAGTTTATTAGTCGGTCTCATCGCGATCTGTTTTTTGGGCGCATATAATTTTGCGTATCAGGATGATCAAACAGGTGTTTTGATTGCGGGGGGATTTGGTGTTTTTTTTCTTTTACTGCTAATCTATGCTATCGGATATGAGGTGCGGAAAATCCGTATTCGCCAAGTTGTACTTGAGGATTATGCTGAGATAATGACTGATGTCTATCAGATCGAGAAATTGGCAGAAGATCATTATTATATTCATACTCATTGGATTGACCCGATCGGTGGCGCAGAATATTTTTTTAAAAGTGAGTATATTCTGTTTAACCCTCAGCATCTTGTGAAAGGGCGCAAAATCCCGGTGAAAATTAGCCAAATAGATTATAAAAAGTATTTTGTCGATCTCTCATTTTTGCCGAAAAAAGGATAGCAGATATGAAGAGACCCGCTGAAATTAGATCCATGAATATCGCGGTAGGATTAATGTGGTTTTTGGGTATTTTTGGTGTCGTTGGAATTATTATTTTAATCGTTTTTTTGAAGACGCAAGAACCCATAACGTTAGGTGTCGGATTGCTCTTTTGCTTAAGCTGGTTTGTTGTGATTCCTCTGGCAAAGCATAACCTTATGCAAACGTCAGTACAGAAAAATGGTATCCGACTATTAACACAATTTGTAGCAGTGATCGACGCGGAGGGAAAGGATATTCATGATAATAAAACAGTATCGAGGGGTCCCTTTTTTATAAAAACATCCTGGTATGATAAAGAGCAGAATGTGCTTTACTATTTTCAAAGTCATTCTCTATTTCAAAACCCTCAGAAAAATTTGCAGAATATCACGGGGATTTATGTCTATGTCGATCCTAATAATTTTCATAAAAACTCCATGGATTTAAGTTTCTTACCCCCTCATTTTTTAAAAGAATGACGTGAATTTTAAGGATTTAATAGCGCGAGCATGGACGGCATTAATGGGTCGTCACTCGCCTCATTGAGTCTTAGCGTTATGTCTTGTGGTCATATTTGTAGTTTGTGCAGCCATGCCAGAGAGCATCAATCAATGCATGAATTATGCATTGATAAGACCTGATTTGGTAATCATCGGGCGATCGGGATCTGCACACCATTCGCTCCATGAGCCATGATAAAGCTGCGTTGCACCAAAGCCAGCATAATAGAGCGAAAAGAGATTGTGACATGCAGAAACGCCAGAGCCACATTGATTGACGAGTGTGCTTGGCTCAATATCTTTTAAAAATGCAGACCATTCAGCGTGAAGCGTTTCTTGATCTTTAAAGACGCCTTCTTCATTAAGATTGCGCTCAAAGGGGTAGTTGATCGCGGTCGGAATATGGCCCGCAATTGGGTCAAGCGGCTCAATTTCGCCTCTAAATCGTGCTTCTCCTCGCGCATCTAAAATCTGCAAATCTTCGTGATGATCACCTTTTACAAAGTCGAGAATTTCAGGGAGAAAGACGAGATTGAAATCGCTCTCTTGCACCGTGAAATTACCACGAGCTACTGGTGCTGGTACTGATTGATCCAGTGTGCCGCCCATCGCTTGCCAGTGATGAAAGCCCCCATTTAACACTTGCACATTTTCATGTCCTAAATGACGAAATACCCACCAAGCATGACTCGCAAACATCCCACTCTTATCATCATAAATAACAATATAATCCTGATTATTAACGCCGATCGATCGTATCTTATCGACTAGAATGTCTTGGCTATTAAGCGGATGACGACCGTTATTTCCTGTTTTAGGTGCGCAAATATCTCGTTCTAGATCAAGACGAAGGGCATTTGGAAGATGCGCTGTCTGATACTGTTCATCGCCATATTTCGGATTACCCAGATCAAAACGAACATCGATGATTTTTAAAGGTGTTTGAGATTGAATCAATGCCTTTAATTCGGAAGCTTCAATAAGTGGAGAGAGTGATGCCATAAAAATATCCTTTTGGTCATAAATGCGCGAATATCGTCAATCATAGCGCTAAATTGTTATTCTATTGTTCATCTTAAAAGATGTCTACGCTAACGGCAATGATGGATTTCACTATTTTCTACGGATCTATTTGCAAAAAGAGAATAGACCGCTAAAATGAGAATTAATATCATTTACTATTCGCGCAAAGGAATCCCAATGGAATATGAATTGCCGCTGATTACGCGTAAAACATTAGAAGCATATGAACCCGATCTTCTGACATTTCGCCGGTATCTGCACGCGCATCCCGAGCTTTCATTTCAAGAATTCAAAACAAGTCAATATATTGTCGATCAACTCAGCACGCTACAACATGCTGAAATTTCAAGGCCTATCGGTACCAGTGTACTTGTAAAATTTAAAACGGGAAAGCCGGGGCCTAAAATCGGCCTTCGTGCGGATATGGATGCGCTCGCCGTGACAGAGAAACGTGATGATATACACTTTAAATCCACCAATGATGGCGTGATGCATGCCTGTGGTCATGATGGTCACACGGCAATTTTGATGACCGCATGTCACTATTTTGATGAGAATTTTGATACCTTAATAGGTGAAGTATGGGCGATTTTTCAGCATGGCGAAGAGAAGCATCCAGGTGGCGCTCAGGAGCTTGTTTCTACGGGATTATTCAATGAGTTAGATTTTATATATGGGCAACATATTTGGGCTAGTTTGCCCCTTGGTGTGATTGATATTAAAGACGGTGCTGCGAGCTCAAATTCTGATTCTTATACCATACATATTCAGGGGAAGGGCGGACATGCCTCACAACCTAACACAGCGGTCGATCCTGTGATTATTGGTACCTTTATCGTCCAGAAGTTACAGAGTGTTGTCTCCCGCCAAAAATCGCCTCAAGATGCCGGCGTCATTAGTAATACCGTATTTCAAGCCGGTAATACGAATGCTGTCAATGTGATCCCGGATAGTTGTATTTTAGGGGGTAGTGTTCGGACAACAAGCCATGAGATGCGGCAGCAATTTAAAACCGCAATTGCCAAAATGGCTCATTCAACATGTGAGGAATTTGGTGCAACATGCGAGATCGATTTTCATCAAGGGTATGGCATGGTGATGAATGATCCCATCAAAACGGCATTTATTCGGCAGATTGCACATAATATGACGGAAACAACCGTAATTGCTGATAAATGTATGTTGGGCGGTGAAGATTTTAGTGCTTTTTCAAATATTGTCCCCTCGACTTTTGTCTTTATTGGCGCGGCAAATCCAGAAATGGGCGATTACCCACACCACCATCCAAAGTTTTGGATTGATGAACGTGTCTTGCTCTACGGATTACAGTTAGCAGTGAATGCAGTGGTACAATATCCACGCTATTTTAATAAATAGATGCATTGTAAACAGGTAAACCAGATGGAAAATAATAAGGAATGAATAATGATTGTATATGGTATTAAAAATTGCGACACAATGAAAAAGGCATTTACTTGGCTTGATAAGCATCATATTGAATATACTTTTCAGGATTATCGCAAGCCGGGTTTAACGACTGAAGATATTGCAAAATTTTTAGAACTGACAGATCTCAGTACAATTGTGAATAAACGCAGTACTTCCTGGAGAGCTTTAACGGAAGCAGACAAAGCCGCGGTGATGGACCCAACAACGGCAGCGCCCATTTTAATCTTGCATCCTACGCTCATAAAACGCCCGTTTATAGTCGACGGTCAGCGCGCTATCGTCGGTTTCTCTGATGCAAGCTTTGAAGCGGCTTTTTTATAAGCAAGGAATAGGACTGCTGGGGGCATTTAGGATCGTTTCTTCGCAAGCCAGATTGTGCGGCCCCCACATGTTTGATCTTGCACTTTATAGGTGATCAATCCAAAGCCGTGGTCTATGAGGAGCTTGCGATACTCGTCGGTAGAGAGGCTTGAATGGTAGAGATCATAGCCATTGAACTCCCCAATGGCTTCGCCATTTTCAAAACCACTTGTAAACATCAGGGGCGCCTCCGGTTTTGTAAGTATTTCAAATTGCTTAAATAGCGTAATTTGTTCATCGCGTGTTAAATGAAAGAGGCTATCCCATGCAAGGATGCCATCAAAAGCCTGGTCGCTCGTAAATGTCCGCATATCTGCATGAATCCAAGCGTGATCTTTAAATGATTTCTTTGCGATTTTGATAAAGCGTTTGGTAATATCGACGCCGGTAATACTCATCCCTTGTTCAATCAAGTAACCTGCAATAGGTTGCCCAAAACCACATCCTAAATCTAAAATATTGATCGGGAGATCATCATTATTCATCTTAGCTTGATCAATAAAACGATCTAACCACGATTTTTCCACAAAAGGGCTCTCTTCTCGCATTTTTCGCCAAGCTTTTGCGTAACGCTTATAAAGAATTGGAATAAGATTTGCTGAAGGGTGATTCATAAATAAGATAGCCTTTTGTTAAACAGTATAGATTCAGATTTCAATAAGCTATCCTACAGAGAATTCCTGACAATGAAAACTCTACCAATGAAAGTTATAAGGTTAAAAGCCTCTTTCAAAACGGAGAGATGTTTCGAAATAGGCTTTTGATTTGATATATAGCGATTGTCAGTAATGCACGTGCAAAATGCTTATTCAACACGATTCAATACGATTAAAGGAGGACGCCTGTTTCTTTACAATAGATCGGCATTGATTGTGCATCTGATTCTTGCGGCGCTTGCTCGGTAGATCTTTGTGCAATATCTTTAACTTTTTCAATCGTTACAGCTTGTGCCGCTTTTTCAGCAGCTTTAGTATTAGCTTTATGTGTAAGCTTATACTGCGCATAGCGGTTATACATGTTATTCGCAACGATCATGGTACAGACAATGATGACCCCGAGAATTTCATAAAACTGAATTGTATGACCTTGGATCATACGGATAATAATGGTTGTAATCGGGGCGAAGTTAATAAAGAGCGCCGCATTAATCGGCGTTAAGATCTGAACACCTTTATTCCAGCCTAAGAGAGCAAATAGACCGGGTAAGAAGATCATGAATAGCAGTTCATACTTCACAGAGAAAATTTGTGGCACGGTCGGAACCGGAATTTTCCCCATAAAGGTTCCAATGAGAACCACGATAACGGTTGTCATCATGCCGTAGATGATCGAAAGTGTTGAGTATCGAAGCACTGACCATTTCGGAAGACGGGATCCGCCAATTGTATATAGCGCCCAGCCGAGCGCGGCTAAAAAGAGCAAGAAGAGCGGTAATAAGCGACCGCCGCCTAAGAGTGTGGAAAAATCGCCATTTGTGACGACTAAAATAACACCGACAAAGGCAATTAAAACCGTCATTAAAGTGAAGTTACTTGGGCGCGAACGATAATATCCCCACATCACAATCACTGAAATAATAGGTACCGCAGCCTCCATAATGGAAGCAATTAAAATACCGGGATCGCCAAGTTGATCTTGGCCAATAAAAATTAATAGGTTATAAACGGTAAATCCCATGGTTCCAAAGAACCAAATCATAAATGCATGACCTTCCGTTTTAAAAGCCTGTGGGCCTTCTTTAAAATAGAGGATAAAGGCTAATATTGCGACAACGGGAAGATAGCGAAGGAGGGTAAAATAAAAAGGGCTGATGACTTTAAAGATTTCAGCAGAAACAGGGAACATTGCCCCCCATGATGCGCTGGCAATGATCAATAGCAGCGTGCCATAAATAAGTGTTAAACGACTTGCCATAATGATTACTCCATTCCTTAGATATACCGATGAACATCACTTGCGGTTATTTTTATCAATTATGAGGCTAATGTAAGGTTCTTTTCATATCTTGTAAAACGATTAATTATATTGATTGCGATCGTTTTTAGTGATAGATATAATACTGAGGCTGAATTAAAGCATGTTTTAATTTGATATAAGAATCTCATTCAAAGGTAAAACACCTTCGTAATAATAAATATAAAACCAGGGAGATAAGAATATGAATGGTCGCGATCTAAGGATTTTCGTTAAGGTTGCAGAGCTAGGCTCAATTAGTAATGCCGCAAAAGAGCTAAATTATGTGCAGTCTAATGTCAGTTCTCGTATTCAGAAATTAGAGGAAGATCTTGGGGCAACCCTCTTTTTTAGAAGTAAACAAGGAATGCAATTAACGCCTGAGGGTAAGAGTATCATCGATATTGCGTATAAAATTATTGAGTTATCCGATAAGATGATGCTCATTGCAAAATCAGGGGGAAAACCGGTTGGAAAGCTTGAAATTGCTTCCGTTGAAACGGTGATTAAGTTGCCGCTGATCCTCTCTAAATTCAATAAGAATTACCCCACAGTAGATCTGAGACTTGCTACCGGCGTCACGACAGAGTTACGGGATAAGGTTCTCAATTATAAACTCGATGGGGCCTTTGTTACTAAAAGCCGACTAACAGGGCATCCAGAGCTGAAAGAGGTCGATGTATTTGAAGAAAAATTGGTATTAATAGCAGATCACAAAGCGGATAAACTTGAAACATTACTTGATATGCCGCTCCTGAGTTTTAGTGATGGTTGCGGTTATCGTGCAAAATTCCATGAATGGCTCAAAACAATCCATTTTGCACCGACTAAAAATATGGAGTTAGGAACGCTAGAAACAACACTCGGCAGCGTTATTTCAGGGCTCGGTATTGCGTTTGTGCCCTATTCCGCGGTACAGCATTACGAAAAACAGGGTTTAATTTATTGCCATGAATTACCGCCGCAGTTTAGTGAGATTACAACAACCTTTATTTATCGTGGAAACGAAGAAGTCAGTCCTGTGTTACAAGCATTTGTGGATACCATCGAACTTGCTAAAAATGATGCGATATCCCCATTTTTTCGTTTTTAAATTGCCATAGTATTTGATAATAGAGGGGTAAGTTGATGTCTTTAATTTCTCGGCAGTATAAGCAGCCCATAACGATTAGAAGGGGCAGGAGAGTTGTATGGAAGTAATCGTTGTGCTTGTTTTAGTCGTACTGGTATTTAGTGCACTTCGCTTTGTCTTTGGCTTTGCCGGGAAAATATTCTCCCTTGTCTTTAAATTAGTGATGCGTCTTGTTGTGATACTCATATTCTTGGCGATTACGATTTGGGTGCTAGATCACTATCAAATTTGGAGCTTTCAACATGATAGAGAAGGGTTACAGCATATTTTTAGTAAAAGCCCTTAAATCCTTAAATTCTTAAATTTATTTATTG
>CANRON010000021.1 GCA_947632245.1 uncultured Ignatzschineria sp.
CATTTGTGCTACTGACAGCTTTTTGCTGGGCAAGGAGCTCAGCGCGGTTTCATACCTGGCTTTTGACACATAAATGGTTCGGTTCTATTGTCTCAAATTGGGAATCTCATAGAGTGATTCCCTTAAAAGCAAAATGGCTATCGACAGTAATGATGAATAGCGCCATTTTACTCTCAGTATTGACTATGCCAGATGAAAGGTGGTGGGTAAAAGTGATTATGGTAATCATTGGGATTAGTGTTTCATTATGGATTTGGTCATTTCCACATTCTATTGACTCGGCAGAGCACAAAGTTAAAGAGTAAGTATTCTAGGATTTGGTGGGTGAGAGTTGAATCATCATGGATTGATTCTAGATTAGAGAGTTAGTGATTAAAGTGAGATTAAGGAAGAAGAGGGCTGACCAATGGTAAGCCCTCTTTAGATATTGAAGTTCTGATATTGCCCTTTGAGATGGATATCTAGTAATTATCGATATTGTGCTATTTCAGTGACTGAAACTTTGGTATCTAATCCACCCCATTGATCGCGAAGATAGTTGACGAGATCAGCGGTCTGTTGATCGTTCAATTTATCTTTAAATCCAGGCATTCCTGCCATACGTTCATTATTGGGGAAGGCTTGCGCAGGTATACCATCAAAAATTGCTGTAATCAGGTTGTTTGGGTCATTATTGCGGATCGTACTATTGTTGATCATTGCAATTGCTGTATGGGGTTTTCCGCTGCCATCTTTGACATGACAAGATGCACATAAGCTCATATAGAGTTGTTGACCCGCGATATTATTGCTTTCGCGTACAGCAATCTCTTTTGCTGGCAGTGGGTTATCGCCCATTAAGTAAGTGACTATGGCGTTCGCATCTTCTTCTGTTGCATATTGTAAGCTGTAGGAAACAACTTTAAACATATCACCAAATGCCGAGCCTTGTGGCGCTAAACCCGTTGTTAAATACTGTTTCAAGGATTCTGGAGACCAGCCTCTCTCAGCGAGCGCTTCAGGCGTAATATCTGGCCCCTTAAAGCGTGCGATATTGCCCCCTGTCATCGCTACAGATTTATCAAATCCGCCTAACTCACCCATAGGTGCGTGACACATTGCGCAGTGACCTAAGGTGTCGACAAGATACTTTCCGCGTTGCCAAGATTCCGAGTTTCCCACAGATGTTGCTGCGGGCTCAGATTTATCGAAAAAGAGCATATTCCAACCAATAAGTGATGCGCGTTGATCGAACGGGAAGGGGAGATCTGTTGTAGCGATAGTTCTATCCACGGCCGGCAATGACATTAAGTAGGCATATAGTGCATCTGAATCCTCGCGCGTGACATCATGAAATGATGTATAGGGCATTGCAGGATAGAGATGGCGGCTTGGCGGCGCGACGCCTTCAGTTAATGCCGTATGAAAGTCATCAGCGGTCCAACGGCCGATGCCATGATCAGATGATGGAGTAAGGTTCGTGCCGTAAATCGTACCAAAGGGGGTTGCCATGGCATGGCCTCCCGCTAGAAAAGGACCATCATCTGCTGTATGACATGCTGTACAGTCCCCCATTTGTGCCAAATACTCACCTTTTTGAATCAGGATCGGATCTGATTTTACAACTTGTAAAGGCGTAGCAGGTTTTCTATGCTCCATCCACGTGAGCACCCCACCTATGACCGCAACCGTAAGTACTGCTCCGAGTAATAGACGTTTTTTAGACATATCAAACCTCCTTCACTAGGCCGGGAGTACTTAATACAACGTCACGCACGGCATTATAGTAACGAACATAACCTGTGCAGCGGCAGATATGATTATCGAGCGCTTTGACGATTGCATCTTCAAGTTCAGCGCGAGGAATGGGATTCCTCATTAAGCCTTCTGCAAACACGGTGGCAGCATTTACAAATCCCGGCGTGCAATAACCGCATTGGAAGCTGAAATTATCAATAAAGGCTTGCTGAATAGTAGAGATCTTCTGCTCGCCCTGTAACTCTTTTGCGTGACCTTCGACGGTACGTATTTTTTTACCATCGAGATAATGAATGCCAGTAATACAGGTGCGAAGCTCTTCGCTTGTGCCATCTTCATTATCTAATATGACAACGCACGCATGACAAATACCTTGCCCACAACCCATTCTAGAGCCTGTGAGCGCAACATATTCATGCAGAAAGTCGATCGTTAAAAGTGCATCTGGCACATCCATTGGGCCATATACTTGATCATTGATAGTGACGGTAACGGGTTTATACGTGATTTGCATTTTTTAATACCTCTAAAACGTGTTCTGGTAGAATCGGATAACTATTTAAGTAGTGACCGGTTCTTGCTGCAATTGCATTGGTGATTGCAGATACGACAGGAATCATGACAACCTCAGCCATTCCTTTTGAAGGGTCTGACTCAGTAACAGGGGGTAACACTTCGCTTGTCTGTGACCAAACAGCGACTTCACTTGCTCTTGGTAAGTGGTAGCGGTTAAAGTTCCAGGTCCCATTTCCAGGTCCATCTTCATAAAGCGGCAGAAACTCATATAAAGCATGACCAATACCCATGGCAACACCACCTTGAATTTGCCCTGATACTAATTCTGGTACCATCACCTTTCCACATTCAGATACTGAATGGTGATTGAGAACAACAACCTTTCCAGAGTGTTTATCAATGGAGAGTTCAACGGCGGTTGCAAACGCTGAGTAGTTTGTAGGCGCGCCTGCTGTTCTACGTGTTTCAGGATAATAAGCAGCAATCCGTTTATTTACAGTAAAATCACCTTTACCATAACGAAGTGACATACCATCGAGCGCACGGCGAGTAAGTTGGTCATTAATGACGAAATCAGCTTCCGCCCACTGCCACCTGTTAAAGCCGTGTACTACAACGCCTGTTAAGCCGTTCATTTCATAGGTGCGCTTAATTAAGCGTTCAAAACTTAAAGGTTCCATACCATTGGCTGAAAGGCCATGTTCTGTCCACTCGGCATCTTCTTTTCTCACATAGAAAGGCCTAGCCTGACCGCCACCGGCACCTTGTTTCCAAATGGAGAGCGCAGCTGGCCATAGACCGTAATCAAAGAGGAGACGCGAGCCTTCAATGGTGCCGTGTGAGTAATAAAATGCTGAGTTACTAGCGCTCGATGGAGAGCAATAAGTAGGCGTCCATAGAGGATCTAATTGCAGCGCATCTTGTTGATCTTGTGTGACAACACGCGCATTAATGGTTTCATACATTGGAAGAAGATCCCATTCTGTAATCGCAAAGTGCGATTCCGCAGCGGGTTCACCGAGCCATTTTGCACAAAGGATGGCTTGTGTTGTAGACATTCCTGTCCCAATCTCAGGACCACTATGGTAAAGCACAACTTTGCCCTCAGGGGATAACTATATGCGAGCAAATACCGCTTCTGCACCTGTACCAAATGCTTTTTGAACACACGAGATACCTGTTGCGAAGAGTTTGCCTGGGTTTTCTTGTTCAAATTTTGCTTGTCGCGCTTTACGTTCTGTCCAAATCGGGTGCTGTGAACATGATGTAAGTACTTCTTGTAATCGGATTTTTCCTGCCGGCACAACGCCTTGGCTGTTTTTCATGCCGGATTGCAACATATTATCTAAACGGAATTGCACGGGATCGGCATTGAGGATGCTTGCTGCTTCATCAATCAGCGTATCCATTGCTGCCATTGTTTGAAGTGTACCATAACCCCGTGCTGAGCCGGCATCAAGCGCACGGCTAGCTATACCGATAGATGTCAGGTCTGTTTTAGGGATATAGTAACCTGCCTGTGAACCGATAGGACCCACTTGCATAACACCCGTTGATAAACGCTTCAATTTTTTGAGTATTCTTATTAATCGCGAGCGTGTAATCCATATCAAAGGGGTGACGCTTCAGTGCGGCTTGAAAGTGCTCAAAGCGATCACAAGCTAGGCGCACAGGAACGCCGTCCGCATAAATAGAGGCTACAACGCCATAAAACGGGAATGTTGAATGTTCTTTAGCGCCATAGCCCACCGTTGAGCATGGGTGGAGAATCATGCGCTTTAAAGGAATATTGGATGCTTTCATCATCTCAACCGTTGATTGTACAACTTCAATCGGTGATTGTGTCCCGGTAACAAGATGCATCGTCTCTGTTTGAGGATCATACCAGCCATTCGTATTATCGGCTTCCATCGGCGTCACATCTGTGGAGGATGTATGATACTTGCGATTCAGTACTAACCAATCTTCAGGCGGATTTGCAAATGTTTGCGCGAGCTCTTCAGCGTAGTACATCCCTTGTTCATTTGGCGTACCATTGATGTCCGCTTTTGGCCATACGGGTAAGTGATCTTTAATAGCAGCAGGGAAGATACGACCATCTTTTAAGCTAGAATAGGTATCTTCTGCAAAAGGGTCGGTTGAGCCAATTCGAACGCCGCGGTAGTTGAGCCAAGGATCACGCTTTAGATAGCCGGTATGCGCGCCATATTGAATGATATCTTTCTGGAATTTAAGTGCATCTTTTGCGTATTTAAAGCGAGCAAAATCATTGTAGATTAAAATGGCAACTGCCTGACCTAAGTAAGCTGGGGTTTGTCCTTCTGGAAGCAGCATATCTTTGCCATAGAAAGAGGGGAAATCAATGCCATCTCTCTGAAGGTCTGCCGCCGTCACTATGCGATCCGGGATTAAATCCCCTTGTAGTCTTGAAAGGTCAAATCCTTCATATTTTTTATCCGCCTCTGTGACGCGCAGGATAAAGGCATGGGCTTGTTTTTGGGGCCAATGGGGTAAATCGCGTGAACGAATATCCATGGCAAATACTTTGTTGCCAGTGACTTTCGCCACACCATCAATTCTGAATTTTACACGTTTTGTTTTAGGATCCCAATTAGGTGTCTCTAAAATATTTTCTGTAAAAAGAGCTTCATAAGCGTGGCTATACAAAGGGGTGAGGTAAACACTTACGCCAGCGATGGCCATCACTTTTAAGAATCCTCTGCGGGATACTTGTGCATTACTCATATTTTCTTCCTGCTATAAAAAATCTTATAGAATTAAAAATATCTACTAATCCCAGTTAATCGGGATGTAGCAATGTTTCATTGTTGTCATTTTTAATGAATGTATATTTCTAATATTTCTGCCGAAAAATGAAATATCCTATCTATAAGATATTGTTAACAAACATTTTTTTGAAAAGCCAGTTGTTAACATTGTGAGTGATAGTAGTTCTGCGATCATGTCGCAATTATTTTATAATTTTACGGGATGCTGCATTGAACCTTTTAGCACATTATCTTTGAGTAAAGCAACTTTAGGTGAAGGGATTATTGGTGTTCAATGCGGGCGATTGTATGTAACTAATTGTTAAATACTATCAACACCCTGTTCAGATGAAGTGGGAAGTCATTTGAAATTTACGCTTATTTACAAAAACAGAACTATTTAAATATAAATATGGCACATTAAAAACCCCGTCATTTTTAAATGACGGGGTTATTTTGTTCTCAGTATAGTCCCTCAATATTGAGAGATGTTTATAGGAGAGTTTTTATCAGCAAATACCGTAAATAGGCTTAATTAGCGACAATGTTCACTAAACGATTAGGAACAACTATGACTCGGCGAATCTCGCCTTCGATAAATTTAATGGCATTTTCATTCTCGAGCGCAGCTTTTTCAATCTCTTCTTTGCTTGCTGATGCTGGGACTGTAATTTCGCCGCGAAGACGACCATTGACTTGAACCATATATTTTACTTCATCAGAAACTAATGCAGACTCCAGTACAACAGGGAGAGCGTGATCTAAAATATCATCACCAAAGAGATCAGACCAAATTGTATGTACGATATGCGGTACAATCGGGCTTAAAAGGCGAAGCATGATTGAAAAACCTTCTTGTTTTACAGCTGCATCATCTTTTGAGTCACCCAATTTACTTAATACATTCAAGATAATCATGTTTGCTGAGATGACGGTATTAAAGTGGAATCTCTCATAATCATAAAGGGCTTTTTTCAGCTCTTGATAAATTTCTCGGCGTGCATTTTTTGTAGCCTTATCCGTAATATTGTTTGCATTATGCGTCGTGTCTTTGAGGAGTGCATTGTTTTCATATGCAAAATTCCATACGCGGCGTAAGAAACGATCTGCACCTTCAAGTCCCGCAGCTGACCATTCAAGAGTCTGCTCAGGGGGTGAAGTGAACATCATGAATAAGCGTGATACGTCTGCGCCATACTCTTTGACGATCGCTTCTGGGTCAACACCGTTATTCTTTGATTTACCCATTTTCTGGATACCGTAGAAAGTAACAGGTAGACCATCTTCTTTGAGGATATATTGTTTCTCTCCGTCTTTTTCAATCACGTCAAGTTGATTGATGTTGAACCATTCGTGGCCCTTTGCGCTATGACGATAAAATGAGGGGGAAACAACCATTCCTTGCGTTAAAAGAGCTTTGAAAGGTTCAGGGCCGACTGTTTTAGCATCGCCTAAAAGCCCTTCGTTACGCATCAATTTATGGAAGAAGCGTGAATAGAGAAGGTGCAGGATCGCATGCTCAACACCGCCAATATATTGGTCAACGGGAAGCCACTGCTGTGCTGCTTGAGGATCAATCATGCCTTTATCGTAATGGCTAGAAGCAAAGCGTGCGTAGTACCATGAAGACTCAACAAAGGTATCCATTGTATCAGTTTCACGCTCTGCATCGCCGCCACAGCTAGGGCAAGCAACGTTTTTAAATGAGTCGAGTTTATTGAGCGGATTACCAGAGCCATCCGGAATACAATCGGTTGGAAGAACCACAGGAAGATCTTGCTCAGGAACCGGCACTTCACCACATGATGGGCAGTTGATGATCGGAATTGGGCAACCCCAATAACGTTGGCGTGAGATTCCCCAGTCGCGTAAACGATATTGAGTTTTAGGCTGGCCGAGTGATTTCGTTTCAAGTGCAGCACCGATTTTTGAAAATGCACCCTCGAAGTCTAAGCCATCAAATTCACCAGAATTAATGAGTGTGCCATGTTCTGCAAGTGATTCATGCCATTTATCAGTGCTGATATCACCATCTTTCGGTTCAATCACAACTTTAATCGGAAGGTTGTATTTTTTTGCAAATCCAAAGTCACGTACATCATGTGCCGGAACCGCCATCACAGCGCCATCACCATATGCCATTAATACGTAGTTAGCGACCCAGATTTCAACTTTATCACCCGTTAAAGGATGTGTTGCAAATTGTCCTGTCGGCATGCCTTTTGCTTCTTGCGTCGCAAAATCTGCTTCACTTGTCCCTGTTTTTTGACACTCTTTGATAAAATCAGCAAGTGCGGGGTTATTAATTGCCGCTTTTGCTGCAATGGGGTGCTCGGGGGCTACTGCGACATAAGTCACACCCATAAGTGTGTCAGGGCGCGTTGTAAATACGTTAAATTTCCCATCATCATGAAGGAAAGTTATTTCCATCCCTTGAGATTTACCGATCCAGTTCGCTTGCATTGTGCGCACTTGCTCAGGCCAATCTTCTAAGAGATCAAGATCCGACAACAACTCATCCGCATAATCTGTAATTTTAAAGTAATACATAGGGATTTCACGGCGCTCAACCAGCGCATCTGAGCGCCAGCCGCGTCCATCAATGACTTGCTCATTCGCAAGAACGGTTTGATCGACAGGGTCCCAGTTAACAATCCCTTTTTTACGATAAATAACGCCTTTTTTGTAGAGTTGTAAGAAAAACCATTGCTCCCAGCGGTAATATTCAGGATCACAGGTTGAAAACTCCCGTGACCAATCGAAACCAAATCCAAGTTCTTTAAATTGTTGGCGCATGTACACAATATTTTTCTGTGTCCATGAGTTAGGTGAAACCTTATTGTCGATAGCCGCATTTTCAGCAGGCATTCCAAAAGCATCCCAACCGATGGGTTGCATGACGTTAAAGCCGCTCATTTTTTTATAACGGGTGATTACATCCCCAATCGTATAGTTACGAACGTGCCCCATATGTAAACGGCCTGATGGGTAAGGGAACATTGACAGGCAATAATAGTTCGGTTTATCCGTTTTATCAGCCACAGTAAAGGAGGCATTCTTTTCCCAAAAATCTTGCGCGGCAGCTTCAATCTTGGCTGCTTCGTAGGTTGGTTTCATTCCAAAGATCCTTAAAATTTAATAGATTGTTTACAACAAATTTTCGATGGTATGCCGGAAATAACGATTCTCCAAAGAGCCGGGAAAATGTTATTTCTTGCCAATGACAGAATTTATAAAGGAAATTTGTCATTAGCGGGATCAAGCGTGACACAGACACATCGTGATATAATTTTTGACTTCAATATTATACACTATGTTAATTAGGAATTGTCCTAATGGAAGTGTAACTTTGTAAGAATTGTTCAGATGATATTTTGCAATGTTGGTATAATGATCGGCTTGCTTTATGTCACGCCATGTAGGAACTAACCATATTATGACAGCTCAGCCCACTTTGATCGTTGAAAATATTCACAAATCGTTTGGTGATCGTGAGATTTTAAAAGGAATTTCGTTGACCTTGCAAAAAGGAGATGTTGTCTCAATGCTCGGTGCTTCCGGTTCCGGTAAGAGTACATTTTTACGTTGCATAAACTTACTTGAGAACCCAAATCAGGGTGAAATCACGCTTAATGGCGAAAAGATAACGCTGATCCCTGGCGATAATGGATTAGTGGCTAAAGATGCTAAAGCGTTACAAAAAATGCGTACAGAACTTGGCATGGTTTTTCAAAATTTTAATCTCTGGGGCCATATGACCGTTTTAGAGAATATGATTGAAGCACCGATTCATGTGTTGGGTTTATCGAAAAAAGAAGCAACAGATCGCGCGCTTAAGCTGCTGGCAAAAGTCGGTTTAAGTGAAAGAGTCAATGATTATCCGATTTCACTTTCGGGTGGGCAACAACAGCGAGTTGCCATTGCAAGAGCTTTGGCAATGGAGCCAAGTGTGATGCTTTTTGATGAGCCAACTTCGGCGCTAGATCCTGAGCTTGTGCATGAAGTACTTACGGTGATGCAAGACCTCGCTAAAGAGGGAATGACAATGATCGTGGTTACTCATGAGATGGATTTTGCGCGTAATGTTTCAAACCGCGTGGTGTTCTTCCATGAAGGACGTATTGAGGAAGAGGGTGACCCGAATGAGCTCTTCACAAATCCTAAGTCAGAACGATTTAAGCAGTTTATTAAGCACTATAATGCTTAAATGCGCTTTTCTTATCCGTCATAAAAGAAAGAGCAAGAAAAGAGCGAATTGTAAGATGTCTAAGCAAATGACTACTATAGATGCTTAGGCATTTTTGTTTTTTAAGAATTTTTTTAGCATGACTCATTCATCATAAATAGAAAAGAAATTTGATGGAATCAATATCATTAATTGCAATGGCTTGCCAATATATGGGATGCCCTGAACCCACTATCGATCTAGAGGATATTTATAATAACGAGTATGAAGGTATCGATCTCATTTTCAATCAGCGGAGATATCGCTCTCGGCGAGCGAGAAAAACACCGAAGAAAAACGGCTATTTTTTGGCAATATGGGAAAAAGATACTGCCGGCAATAATAAGCCTTACGATTATGAAAATTTTCCGGATTACTTGATTATCAATATTATAGATGATCAACAAAAAGGGCAGTTCATCTTTCCCAAAGTAGTGCTAAAGGATAAAGGTATTTTGAGAGCAGGTGATAGCCAAGGGAAAATGGCTTTTAGGGTATATGCGCCTTGGAATAAAGATTTAAATAGTTCCGCTAAAAAAGCTGCAAAATGGCAACAGGCTTATTTTGTTGAAATAGTGCCTGAATATTCAGAGCAGTTACACATTCTCTATCATTGGGTGAAAGGTTGATATTGAAGCTACATCTTAGGTGCCGAGGTGTATAATAGCATTATATAAGAATCAGTATGTCGTTAGCTTACTTCAATGTGTATAGCTGTATATAGCTATACACAAGCGGTCGCGCCGTGCGGCATAATGAAATAGTACTTATGAGATGTTGCGATATAAATCGGATATTCATAGCGCATTTGTAAAAAACTTCAATCAAAATAAGTAATCGAGACGTAAATAGAGAAGCGAGTGATGACAATAGATTTTAAGAGCTTAGGGTTAACTCAATTAATGGATGTTGTGGAAGAGGGTCCGGATGATAAAAAAAACCAGTTGCCCTCTAAGCCACAATTTTCCAATATAGTCTATCTGGACTATGCCGCGACAACCCCCGTTGATCCCGCTGTGATCGAAGTAATGGTAAGTAGTATGGAGCGTGATTGGGCGAATGTTAGTAGTCCGCATGAGCTCGGAGTTGTGACCGCACAAAAAATCAATGGCGCATTAGATTCTATCGCGGCGCACTTTAATGCTTCTCGTGATGAAATTATGATTACAAGCGGTTCCACCGAATCGATTAACCATGCTTTAAAAGGCGTTTTGTATGCGCAAAAAAAGCGTGAGATCATTACTTCTACGATTGAGCATAAGGCGACGATTAATACCGTACAAGCGCTCATGAAAGAAGGCTATAAAGGTAAGTTCCTAGCGCCGAATAATGAAGGTTTGATTACGGCTGAAATGATTGAAGCGGCTATTACAGAAGATACAGCGATGATTTCGCTCATTTGGGTCAATAATGAAACAGGTGATAAATTGCCGGTGGAAGCGATTGCTAAAATTGCGCGACACCATAAAATTCCGATTCACATTGATGCAACCCAAGCAGCGCCGCATTTTCAGTTTGACGCAACACAGTTCGATCTTGTGAGTTTATCTGCCCACAAATGCTATGGGCCTAAATCTATCGGTCTATTATATCGCCGAAGTTTTCCAAAATTACCGATGCTACCTCTGATTGATGGCAGTGGCGGACAGCTATCTCTCCGTGCTGGAACAGTGCCTAATGAAGGCGTTATGGGCTTTGCGAAAGCTTTAGAAGTTATTAAAGAGCGCTGGGAAGATGAACGCTTTCGCCTTGCAAAGCTTGAAAGTTATCTTGTGCAACGACTGCTTCAGTATGGGGTAGAGATCAATAGTGGCAACTTAAAAGGTCATCGAGAGCCAGGCGTTTTAAATCTCTATATTCCCAATGTCCATGCGGATGCCTTAATGGCATTAACGCCCAAATTAGCAATTGCAAAAGGATCTGCATGTAATAGCGATAGCTCACTGCCGTCTTACGTCTTAACAGAGATGGGCTATGATGTTAAAAGAGCGCTGTCTTCGGTCAGAATTAGTGTCGGGCGTTTTACAAGTGAAGAAGATGTTTTTGCGGCTGGCGAAATGATGGCTGCTGCGATTGAGTTTTTACAAAATATTGCTGAAGGTAAGGCTGCAGCTTGGTATGGAGAATATGATCTTTATAACTCCGCTATTGCCTCGATGTTAGAACCTGATTATATAGAGTATGAATTAGGCGCGCGTAATGGGGATATTAATGCGTTACCACTGTTGCTCACGATTGAAAAAGCGCATTTTTCTTTACAGCTTTATGGTGAGATCGATACTATTTTGCTAGATGATGGAAAATCAATTCAATTTAAAAAGCTCTCAATAAAAGCTTTTGGTGCCCCTTACTATCTATCACTCTTTAATGATTTAGCAATTATGCTCCGTGCTGAGCCGATTACAGCTTATCTCTCTTTAGAGAAGCTCCTTGGTATAAAAATTCCCTCAGGGCTTTTAAGAGATACATTATTTATTGAGAAAGCATTAAAGCAGTTTGTCCTTGATAATCAGTAGTCGTAGATAATAGAAACTCGCAAAATAATATAAAGCCATGATTTTTAATTCGAAATCATGATTTTTGAGCCTCTATATTGGGTATATGCTTGATAGGGAGGTTAGTTGAAAGCGATAATATCAGACATAGACTCCCGTAAGATTACAAATGACGCAAAAAACAACCAGCACAAATAGAATTGTGCCGGCATTTTTAATTTTTTTAAATAAGCTCAAGGTTTGAGTAATGTTATAGAGCTTGTAATTCAAATAACATCACATCTGAAGTGAAAGAGCCGTCCGGTCCTACTTCAAAATAATGTTTTACATCTGCACTAATTGTGGCTTGATAGGCGCGTATTGCGTTCACGAATACTTCGGGTGTTCTCATGCGTTTAACCCAACTTGAGAACTCAAGACGTAGGCGAAAACTTTGAATATTTCTTAAGAAAAGCTCAGCGTTATTGAACATGGTTGACCATTCACCCGCGGAGTAATCGCGAACATGCGAGCTATCGCGCAGTACTTCCACTGTTTGTAAATAGAGGTCAAATGCAGGGCTTCCTGGGGATACAACATCGATAAAAATAATACGACCCTGTGGTTTTAGTACGCGCTTTACTTCACGCAGTGCGCGCCCAACATCATGCCAATGATGTGCTGAATATCGGCTAATGACGATATCAAAAGATTGGTCGGGAAAGGGAAGTGCTTCTACCATCCCTTTTTGTGTTTCGATGTTATTAAAGCTACGTTCTTTTGCAGTTGCTGCAACCACTTCGAGCATGGAATCTGATAGATCATAAGCTGTGACTGATTTAACAAGCGGGGCGACTGTAAAGCTCGCATGACCGGCACCGGAACCAAGATCTAAAACGGATGCTTCTGGGTTTTCGCCGACAGCATTTTTTAGGGCTGTTAGATCCTCGCCTTGCGCATGTACGCTGCTTTTAAGATAAGAGTTCGCTTGCTCATCGAATTGTTGATAGACAGTTTCGTGATGTGATTTCATGAATGCTCCTCAGCTTGTGGATAATACTCTTCGGGTCGATATATATGATTTTATATACGCTGATTGTTATTTTGCGTGATATGACATCATAGCGAGATCATAGATAGTTGCAATGAAGGGGGGAATAAAAGTTTTGAGGTTTTTAAACGATAAAAAAAGAGCTGCTTCGACTAAAAGCAACTCTTTGACGTTTATATGACTGTAATCAAGCGCTATCGTGCGATAGTAATCTTGAATAACAGGATATTTTAAAGGCGTTATTTAGAACTTAAAACTTTCCATGTGGAGTATAAATATTGCACCATAGACCAAAGCGTTAATGCGGTTGCGATCATTAAAAAGATAATCCCAAGATTATAAAATGGAATCCCTAGCAGATCTTTGCCGTAGAGAATAAAGGTAATAGCGCCCATTTGGAAAGCTGTTTTCCATTTGCCAATCCAAGATACAGCGACAACGCCACGCTCACCCATGCCGGCCATCCATTCTCGAAGTGCCGATATTGTGATTTCTCGGCTAATGATGATCATGACAGCTAGTGTGAGATACCACTTATTAGGGTCGTGATCTACAATAGCGATGAGTGCAACTGCAACAAGTAATTTATCAGCAACAGGATCTAAGAAAGCACCAAAGCTTGAGGTTTGATTCCATTTTCGCGCTAAATATCCATCTAGCCAATCTGTAAAAGAAGCCACCATGAATAAAACAGCTAGAACAATGTTCTTATTCGGCGTTTCGAGAAAGTAACAGAGGATAAAGATCGGAATCGCTACGACGCGAGCCCAGGTGATGAGGCTTGGAAGATTCATGCTGAGATTAACTCCTCGGGTTCATTTTTTTATAGGCACCTCGGCTATTATAACAAACTTTTCTATAATTTATTTAATTGCTCAAAAGCCTGATAAAATCTAGCCATGATCAGATTTTTTTGTTAAAATAAGCCACTTTTTAAATTGGCGATCTTGGAGAGAGAAATATGCTTAGAATAATGGAAAAGGGCTTAACCTTTGATGACGTATTATTAGTACCCGATTACTCTGAAGTTCTTCCGAGGGATGTGTCGCTTCGCACACAGTTGACTCAAAATATTGCATTGAATATTCCGCTTTTATCGGCAGCGATGGACACTGTGACTGAGAGTAAAATGGCGATTGCATTAGCACAACAAGGTGGAATGGGCATCATTCATAAAAACCTTACCCCAGCAGAGCAAGCAAGGCAAGTACGTAAAGTCAAAAACTTTGAAAATGGCGTATTAACGGATCCTATTACGGTCACAACGGATTGTTCGCTTGAAGAAGTTAGAAATATTATGCGTAACCGTCAAATCTCCAGCGTTCCAGTTTTGACATTAGAGGGGAAAGTCGCAGGAATCATTACAACGCGAGATCTTCGTTTCCAAACGGATTTGTCTAAAAATATTACAGAGGCGATGACTAACCGTGATCGCCTTATTACTATCCACGAAGGGGCAACACGTGCAGATATCGTGGAAAAACTACGTACGCATCGTTTAGAGCGTTTAGTGGTTGTCAATGATGCGAATGAACTCCGTGGCTTAATTACGGTAAAAGATCTTTCGCATACAGATACGCACCCTAATGCGGTGATGGATAACCAAGAACGTCTTTTATGTGGTGCAGCTGTAGGTGCGGGTGACGGTACTGAAGAGCGTATTGAGCAATTAGTTGAAGTTGGTGTGGATGTGATCATTGTAGATACTGCTCACGGCCATTCAAAAGGCGTGATTGATCGTGTACGTTGGGTGAAGAAAAATTTCCCTGAGTTACAAATTATCAGCGGTAACATTGCAACAGCGGATGCGGCGAAAGCACTTTTAGCAGCTGGGACTGATGGGGTTAAGGTTGGAATTGGCCCTGGATCAATCTGTACTACGCGTATTATTGCAGGTATCGGATTCCCACAAATGAGTGCAATTGCAAACGTCGCAGGGGCACTTCGTGGCACGGGCGTTCCTGTGATTGCAGATGGGGGTATTCGTTATTCAGGTGACATGGCAAAAGCTTTAGCAGCGGGTGCAAATGCGATCATGGTCGGATCAATTTTAGCAGGTACAGATGAGTCTCCTGGTGAAATTGAATTCTATCAAGGCCGTGCTTATAAAACATACCGCGGTATGGGATCGCTTGGCGCAATGAGTGCAGGTTCTTCAGATCGTTATTTCCAAGAAGGATCTGCTGCTGATAAGCTTGTGCCAGAGGGAATCGAAGGTCGCGTTGCTTATAAAGGCTCTGTATCACCGATTGTGCATCAGTTGATGGGCGGTATACGTGCAGGTATGGGTTATGTCGGTTGTGCTACGATTGAAGAGATGAATACAAAACCTCGCTTTGTAGAGATCACAAGCGCAGGGATGAGTGAGTCGCATGTGCATGATGTAACGATCACAAAAGAAGCGCCGAACTACTCACGTTAATCATCGCTTTCTTCAAAGATGCGAGAATTAATTGGGTAATTTAGGGTAAAATAGTGGATAATAGTCGGTCGACTGATTCGCTATTTTGCGATGAGAATCTCGGGGAGTGATCCCCGGGATTTTATGATTTTAATGCGGTTTCAATAATGGTACGAAATAAGTTTTAATATACTTCGTAGGATTATTAAAGACGCTAGGTTGAGATTGGGATAAGACTTGATTTTACAATAGGTAACAAGCGTATTGTTTATCATGACTTATGAGAATCTTAGATGTTTTAACCATCTTTTATAGTAGAAAATATAATGACAAAAGAGACTGTAGTGAACGATCACGAACACAATGAAAACCATCTAATTACAGAGCGCCGTGAGAAGCTTGCGAAAATTCGTGAAGCAAAACCGGTGGCATTCCCGAATGATTTTAGAAAAGACACTGATGCAAAGGAACTCCATAAACAAATGGAAGGCCTTGATCGTGATGCACTAAAAGAGAAGGGAAAGATTGTGAAGATGGCAGGTCGTATCGTTGCTAAACGTCTTTTTGGTAAAGGGGGATTTGCAAGTCTTCGAGATCAAAGCGGCGATATTCAGATCTTTGTGAATACGGGCTTGATTGGTGTGGAAGCTTTTGAAGATTTTACGACATGGGATGTGGGCGATATTATTGCCGTGGAAGGAGAAGTTTCTCGTTCAGATAAAGGCGAGTTGACAGTTCGGGCGAATCAATTGACCCTTTTAACGAAATCACTGCGTCCATTGCCGGATAAATTCCATGGGTTAACAGATGTCGAAGCGCGTTATCGTCAGCGTTATTTAGACCTAATTATGAATAAGGAATCACGCGAGACATTTCGTAAGCGTAATTTAATTCTTCGCACGATTCGTAACTTTATGGATGATAGGGGGTTTGAAGAGGTGGAAACGCCGATGATGCATCCGATTCCAGGTGGGGCAAATGCTGAACCCTTTACAACGCATCATAATGCGCTTGATATGGAGTTTTACCTTCGTATTGCGCCAGAGCTCTATTTGAAACGCTTGATTGTTGGTGGCATGGAAAAAGTATACGAAGTCAATCGTAACTTCCGTAATGAAGGTGTTTCAACGCGTCATAATCCAGAGTTTACGATGATGGAGTGGTATTGGGCATATGCTGACTATAAGAATATGATGGATATGACAGATGCGTTAATGCATAGAATCGCGCTTGAAGTGAATGAGGGATCAGCTGAAGTTCAGTATCAAGGTTATACGATTGATTTCAGTCAGCCAGCTGAGCGTATGACAGTACAAGAATCGATTTTAAAGCATTGTCCTGAAGCAAAAGATTATGATCTCAATACGCGTGAAGGTGTTGCCGCTTTAGCAGATCATTTCCATATCAAATATGATAAAGAGAATGATTGCTGGGGTAAAATTCTCATGGAAGTATTTGATGAGAAAGTTGAAGAGAGTCTTCTTCAGCCAACCTTTATCACAGGTTATCCATTAGCAGTTTCTCCACTTGCGAGAAAAAATGATGAAAATCCGTTAATTACAGATCGCTTTGAATACTTTATTGGCGGGCGCGAAGTTGGGAATGGTTACTCGGAGCTCAATGATGCAGAAGATCAGCATGATCGTTTTATCTCTCAAGTTGCTGATAAAGATTCGGGAGATGATGAAGCGATGCATTATGATAAAGAGTTCGTAACGGCGCTTGAATATGGTATGCCGCCAACAGCGGGCGAAGGTATCGGGATCGATCGCTTGGTGATGATCTTTACGGATGCGCCTTCAATCCGCGATGTATTATTATTCCCACATATGCGTATTCGTGATTAATATTTATTTCCACTGATGGGGAATATCAAAAAAGAGCTATTCATATAGCTCTTTTTTTATGAGGGGGGTTAACGGTAGTAGATACTTTTCATATGCCGGTAAGCCTTTCTATTGTCTAGCGCATGTCAAATAGGGATGATTATCTATGCTATGCGATAGACATATTACTTTTTAGTATTGTATTATCATTTTTTTTAATGTTATCGTTTCTCTTCTAGTGATGAATATAATTTTTCCTCATTCATAAACGATACCAATATTACAATGCTTGAATTAAAACATTTAAAAGCGCTTCAGGCGTTATTTCAATTTGGCTCTTTTTCGCAGGCTTCTGCAGAACTCTGTATTACAACTTCTGCACTTTCTCATCAAATAGCGGCGCTTGAGAAATGGCTTGATGTTGAGCTAATCTCTCGTAAAACAAGACCTTTTCAATTTACGAATCAAGGGCTTTTACTACTTGATCTGGCGAATCAAGTATTACCGCACGTTGATGAAACGTTGGCGAGAATGCGGGATAAGAAGCAGAAAATCAGACATAAGCTCTTCATTGCCTCAGAATGTCATTGCTGTTTTGATTGGCTGATTCATGTGATGAATAGCTACCACGCCAGCTATCCCGATGTAGATTTAGATTTTATTACGGCTTTTGAAAAATATCCGCATGAGCTTCTTCTAGATAAAGCATTTGATGTATTAATCACTTCAGATCGTCAGAAGATTGAAGGAGTGCAGTATATGAAGCTATTTGATTATGAAAGTCGGTTAGTCGTAGCGCCAGACCACCCGCTGGCATTTGATACAAATATTACGCCGGAAAAGCTCGCAAAAGAGGTGCTACTTTGTCATCCGGTCGAGCTGAACCGCTTAGATATTTACAACTATTTTTTCCAACCTGCGGGCATTGAACCAAAACTAGTCCGAAAAACACAGCAAACAGCCATGTTGATTCAACTAATTTCAACAAAGCGCGGTTATGCAGCACTCCCCGATTGGGTGGTATATGAATATGAGCAGCAAGGTTTAGTGAAAACG
Source organism: uncultured Ignatzschineria sp. (assembly GCA_947632245.1). Classification (GTDB taxonomy): domain Bacteria; phylum Pseudomonadota; class Gammaproteobacteria; order Cardiobacteriales; family Wohlfahrtiimonadaceae; genus Ignatzschineria. The sequence goes on from CANRON010000021.1 coordinate 18,055, forward strand.
TTAAGAATGCCGGGAAGTGATGGCAATGGATTATTATGTACATTGTATGCGGCATATAATAAAGAATCGGTTGATCAAACGTATTTTTCAGAATTTTTAAATCAGATGCGAAAATATGCACGAGAGCGAGATCTCTATTATTTGCGTTAACGCATTCAACCCCAAAGTGTGCAAATATAAATGAAGCGCCAGAAGGACTCTTAATCATCCTTCTGGCGCTTCATTGGTATGATACTCACCCTATCTTAGGGCAAATTAAATCTAGTTAGGCTTGCGATAATTGTGATGACAGCGCTTTCGCCTGCTTCTCTTTATGCAGCAGTATAATTACGCCGAAAGCGAGAATAAATGAGCATGCAAAAAAGGCGTATGTTTCAAAAATGGAAAAACCGGAGTCTAGAACGAATCCTGCTGCTAAAGGGCTCAAAATCCCGCCCATTCTGCCCATACCCATCGCAAGACCAACGCCGGATGTGCGTATTTGTACAGGGTAGATAGAAGGTGCATATGCATATAAACTTGCAACGCAGGCATTCAGACTCAAACCTAAGAAGAAGCCAATGATAAAAAAGAGAGATTCATATTGATTGGTGGCAATAAAGATGAATGTCATCAAGGCAGAGGTTGCCAGTGCCCATTTTTGTAAGTGAGCGAGTTTGTAGTGGCGACTTGAGAAACCAATGATCAGCGCACCAATCATTCCCCCTAAGCTTAAAATGATTCCGGCAGATATTCCGAGGTTTTCACTCGCGTTAAGCTGTGTTAAAAGCTTTGGTGTCCAAGTCATGACAAATTGAAAACCGAACATCGTTAATGCAATGGCAAGGCAGAGCAGTACATTCTTTTTAGCAAGGGCACCTTGAAATAAGGCCGTATAGCCTTTAACTTCGACATGCGTATTTTCAAGTTTTAGCGCTGATTCAGCTTGATGTTTGAGATCTGCAGCGCGTGTAAAAATGGCCTGTAGCTTTTCGAGGCTTTTGGTATCTCCTTTTTTCTGCAGTAATATCATAGATTCATGTAAGCAGAAATGAATGAGAATAACGGTTGCCAAAGTTAATATGCCCGCAATGATAAAGACACTGTGCCAGCCAAAAGCCGCAATGGTATTCAGTGCAATAAAGCCGCCCAATACTGCGCCAATCGCGTATCCAACGGATAGAAGACTTACCGCAAGACCTTTGTTTTTTAACGAGGCATATTCATTGCATAAAACATTACTTGAAGAGAGTATGCCGCCAATACCAATGCCTGCGGTTAATCTTAGGAGGAAAATTTCCCAATATCCACTTGAAAAACCCACTAATAAAAGGCTGATGCCGCATAGAATAAGGCTAAGGGTAATCATCGGTTTTCGGCCATATTTGTCTCCAAAGGGGCCAAGCCATACTGAACCGATTGTCATACCAATTAAGCCAATGCTAATGAGCCATCCTAGCGAGGTCTGGGTCAATTCAAGATCTGTCGCAATACTACTTGCTGTAAAGGCAATGATCATCACATCAATGCCATCAATGATATTCAACCAAACGCATAAAAAAACAACCTGCCATTGTAGTGTAGACATCCGAACATGTTGCATAAAGTGTTGACCTCTTAAAGTTGATAGATTCGATTTTTATAAATAGGGGAGAGATCTATAGATTAGGCGTTAGTAGGTTTTAATGTATTGATCATTTTTCAAATTAAGTTGAAAATTTTTAAAACTAATACGATTTTTTGAGCAATATTACTTCATTTATGTATCTGAAAGCGATAAGAATCATGCTTTAGCGCACTTTTAGACATTCATGAAAAAATACTTTACATTAACTGATAGGTTTTAAGGCAATGGAAAGAGCTTTAGAACACAGCTGCAAGATTAAAGTTAAAAGGAAGGAATAAATAATGACAAATACAACCCCTCAAGCCCGTCAAAAATATGCGGGGAGTAAGATCGAACACGTCGGTAGTTTTCTTCGTACGCCAGAAATTAAAGCGGCAAGAGTAGCTTTAGCAGAAGGTGAGATTACCGCAGCGGAACTTCGCGAGATAGAAGATGCGGCAATTATCGCTCTCGTTGCTAAAGAGAAAGCGGCGGGCTTACAAGCGATAACGGATGGAGAGTTACGCCGAGCATGGTGGCATTATGATTTTATGGAGAATTTGACAGGTGCGGAAGGGTATGAGGCAGAGCAAGGGCTTGCTTTTAAAGGGATTACCACGAAGCCTCACAATGTTCGTTTAAATGGTAAAATTTCGTATAATCCTCATCATCCTCACTTTAAAGACTTTGAGTTTTTACATAAAGTTGTGGGTGATGATGGTTACTCAACGGCGAAGATGACAATTCCTAGCCCTAACATGATGATGCGCCCAAATATTCGCCTTAATCAGTTTTACGGCGATAATATCGACCAATATGTAGAAGATTTAGGCGTAGCTTACCAGAAATCAATTGCGCGATTTTATGAATTAGGTTGTCGTTATATTCAGCTAGATGATGTGTTTTGGGCATATTTAATTGATCCCGAAGTGCGTAAAAAAGAAGAAGCGTTAGGAACGAATCTTGACAAACTTGCACAACAATGTGTTGATACCATTAACATTGCCCTTGAAAATAAACCTAGTGACTTGGTAGTGGGAATGCATATTTGCCGCGGAAATTTTTCTTCGGCTTGGCATTATCAGGGCGGGTATGAAACGATTGATAATTTTATATTCAAAGGGCTAAAAGAGATAGATCGTTATTTTCTTGAATATGATGATAGTCGATCAGGAGGATTTGAGCCCTTATCGGCATTAGAGGGAAGTAATTCTGAGGTGGTCTTAGGATTAGTTACTTCTAAAACTGAAGAGCTAGAAAATCCTGATGCGATTAAAAAACGGATTATCGAAGCGAGTCGTTATTTACCTCTTGATCAACTGGCACTAAGTACACAATGTGGCTTCTCTTCGACAGAAGAGGGGAATCGAGTGCCTTATGATGCGCAGTGGCGTAAATTAAAATTAATCAAAGAGATCGTCGCGGATGTTTGGGGAGAGTAATTTGTCATTCTCGGCATATAATTCATTATTTTCAGCATGATTTATCAGCGATGGTACCTTCAGGAAAGCGGAGTATATTCTCCGCTTTTTCTCATTGTAAAGAAAAGAATATTAGTGATAAATGTTATATAATTATCGGTGAATAAATAATAAGCAGCTAATTCTACAGATTGTATTTTTTATTTAGCACTGTATTTCTTGTCAAACATATAGGTGTCTGTACTTATGGGCTTGGCCTCTTATTAATTATGACTTTAACATGTTGATATTATTGATCATTTTAATCAATGAAGGAAAGGAAATGAAGACTAAAGTGCCGATCTATATCTATACAACTCGATCAAGAGTTGTATTAGCGATGATCATCACCTTTTTTATAGCGATAGCTGCATTTGTGGCTGGTTTTTTTGATTCACCCGTACCCCTATTAACGTATATTATTTTAGGTTTGTTTATTTATTTTACTGCAGTTGCCAAAGCGGCTCCCTTTGGGGATCGATTACGGGTAAAGCCAATTCTAGGTAAGCGACGTGAGTATTTTGTAGCGCAGGGGACATTTTCACTAGCGGTGAAGCCAACATTTATTTCTAAGCTTGTCGGGTCAGATGGCTCGCGTATTCTCTATACGCAAGATGGACGGAAACCGGTTGTTGTTATGAATGAGTTTTTTTCACCGGAAAGTATCACTGAAATCTATGAGTTTTTGGCATATTGGCAAGAAGAGCATGCAAAAGCAGATGATATCGAAGAAATATTAGAATAATGGCATTATGAATGCTGTGTTGCGCGCTTCTTGGTGCGGAATTTAAAAAGGACATCAGTAGATGTCCTTTTTAGTAGCAGAAATAAAAACGCGCTGGCATGACTGCCAACGCTTATGTATATGGGCCAAGATAAAGGCTTTTGGATCAATTTTCCATTCACGCTTTATTTGACGATTGTTGATACATTTAATAGTTGTATAGTTTAGGAGAATTGAACAAAGTTCTTCATCTCTTCGAACCAGTTGAAGCCACCGTTTTTATACCAAACTTGCTCGGTTTTTTCATCGATTCTCACAATAGTATCCCACGCATCATTTCTTTTGAGCGCGCTACCAATGTTAACTACATGACCATTTCTATCAATTGGTTTTTTCTTAATCATTATAAAACTCCTAATTTTTTGTTTTTGTGTAATAGGAACATAGCGACACCTGATTAAGGAGTGTGCTATCAACAGTATCTTAATGCTTTTAATGATGGGGTAGCTTTCTTTCCTACTACCTACCAATCGTGTTAATTGCCTTAAGACCTATTCAATCTACCTCTTTTTGAAGGGATTGTATATAATATTTTTCTGAATTACACTAAATTTTATGTATAAATATGTCAAATATCATTAGAGAGTTAGAAGTTATAATTAATATAACTATTTTGTCATGATATTGTCATAATCCTTTAACATCCCATCATCATTTTGTTTTTGATGACGTTTGAAGATAAGGAATTGGATGAATAGCTAAATTGCGACGCAATAGATTGCTAGCATTTAGTAACAATTCATAGAAAAAGAGATCTTCAAGAGAATGTTGTTTGCACCCACTGCTTCTAATTATTCATATATTTATGGAAGGTCTAAGAGACAAAGTGGGTTTTACGCTTTCAGTATGAATGAAACTATCTTTTTATAATAAGGATAAGCGAGAACATTGTCAATTAATTTATACAATGATTCTGCTAATAAGGTATTGAGGGCGGTTAGAATTTTATAGATTGGCGGGGATCTAATATAGGGGTGGTTGTTTTGGGAAATTGAAAGGCATTCCCGACTGATAAGCAGCACTTATTAGA
>CANRON010000022.1 GCA_947632245.1 uncultured Ignatzschineria sp.
GTCTCCGGGGATGCTTCAGAACAGTAGACAAGCGTACTCGCTTGCGCTCCACCTAATGTCAAAGTACCTATCACTGCTACGGCAATTGCAGACTTTTTCACCGCTGCACTGAACTTTGACAATATAAAATTATCACGCATAACTCGCTCCTTGGTTTTAATGAATCAACATCTTTTTTAGATTGTTTTAATTATTATTGTTATATGGGTTTTTATTGTTATCCGATTATGTCTATATTGGTATTTTCCATAACAAGCGAACAATATACTTCACACCCTTAATGATTACCTTTAATTCAAAATAATTGCAAGAATTAAAGTTAAGGTCGTCACGCTATATTTTGATATGACGCTTTACTTTAGTATCTATCCCCTAATAAGATTAAATCTCTTCGAAATCGAAACAACCATAAAAAAAGCCGAATTTACATCACTGTAAGTTCGGCTTTTAACAATGTAGTACATCTAAATCTAAAACAACCTCATAACCCACTGGGAAATAGGATTGCTCGGCTCAAGCAATAGTTTTACCGCCATCGCAATACTCATCACAATCAGTAGCGGACGAATCACTTTACCACCATATTTTACCGCAAATCGTGCGCCCATCTGCGCACCGATAAACGCGCCGACGGCCATTAATATCCCAACTAAAACCTGCATTTCACCCGTTAAGGCAAAAACGAGCAATGAACCAATATTGGAGGCGAAATTGGCGAGCTTTGTTTCTGCGATTGCATCGACTAACGTACTTCCAAGCATCAGAACAAAAGCGACCATAAAAAATGAGCCCGTTCCTGGTCCAAAGATCCCATCATAAAAACCGATTAATGGAACAAATGTCAGTAAAAAAAGTGTGCGAGAAATCTTCGCGCGTTTCTCCTTGCCATCTAGGCTCGGCGTTAAAATAAAGTAGATGGCAACACATATCAATAGAATCGGCACCACTATCTGCAAAAACTGAGCCGGTAATCGAGTCGCGAGTAATGCCCCAATCATTCCCCCTGCAAGTGAGGCAAAGAAGACCCACTTGGAGTGTTTCCAATCAATTAATCCTTTTCGAAAAAAGGCCATTGTGGCAGAAAATGAACCCGCTGATGATTGTAGTTTATTGGTTGCCAATGCTTGCACCGGCGTGAGTCCCGACAACAATAAGGCCGGCAATGTAATCAACCCACCACCGCCGGCAATGGCATCTATAAAACCGGCAACCACAGCTACACCCATTAAAATCAGGATTACTTCACCCGTCATATTTCACCTACTATTAATTTATTGTTATTGGGGTTTATTTAAAATTATTTCGATTTAATCACAACTTCATCTGCAGTTTTGACAATCAAGAACCAAGATGTTTGAATAAATCATCTCCTATAGATCCCGATCCTACACTACGACTATGTTCGCAGTGTATCAAACACCATGATTTATCGACGAGAAATATCATAAGGACCTCTATGAAAAGATTACTTTTAGGTATCGATTTACAAAATGACTTCTGCCATCCAAACGGAAAACTCTATATTGAGGGCGCTGAGGATGATTTAAATAACATTCTTCGCCTTCTCGAAAATGCGGGGATGTTTTTGAATGAAATACTACTAAGTATGGACTCACATTATCCAATTCATATTGCACATGCATCATATTGGAAAAATGCGACAGGGACCAAGCCTCAGGTTTTTGATAATATCACGTATGAAGATGTCATCAATGGTAAATGGCACCCTCAGTATTATCCACAAGAGAGTTTACAATATCTCAAGGCGTTACAGGACAATGCCTACCAAAATACCATTTGGCCTCCGCACTGCTTAATCGGCACACCCGGCTGGAATATTCCGGAATCACTCTATCAAGCGTTACAGCATTGGTCACTCATAAATAGTCGAAACTTTAGTCTTTATAATAAAGGCAGCAATCCCTTTACGGAGCATTACAGTATTTTAAAAGCAGCCGTTGAGTTCCCATCGATTCCGGATACGTGTTTAGATCAGGTACTGCTCTCCCGCTTTCAATCTTTTGATGAAATCGTGATCGTGGGCGAAGCCATGGATTTCTGTGTTGCCAGTACCATCAAAGATATGATTAAGGCAGCACCTGACCTTATGCCAAAACTGATCATTTTAGAAGATTGCATGTCCAATATTATTCCTGATAATCCTGCTTCAAAAGAGATATATGTTCAAGCTCTTGCTCTCGGCGCAAAAATGAGCTCAACAGATACTTATTTAGCACAGCTCCCCTTATAATGACAGACCACGAGAAATGAAAAGAACATCGTATCAATTTCATATGGACCATTCGGAGTATCTATTTCTCGGTTTTTACTAGCATCTCGCCCAAAAGTGCTTATAATTGCTCGCTATACTTCTGTAATACTGTAATGATCTTATGAATTCTTCAACACCGCTTGCTTCTCCTCAATCTCCTCCCTTAAAATCGCGACATAATCACTATGATGTCATTATCATTGGTGCCGGTGCTGCGGGGCTTATGGCTGCGAGTAGAGCTGGGCAAATGGGTTTATCCGTATTGTTACTCGATCATGCAAAGAAGATCGGTGAGAAGATCCGCATTGCCGGCGGTGGTTTTTGTAACTTCACAAATACCCATATTGATGGCTATGATGCATCTCCCTATTATGTCTCTGAAAATCCTAAATTTGTCCGCTATGCGCTTTCGAAATATACCGCGCAAGATTTTATCGCCTTAGTCGAAGATTATCGTATTCCCTATACGGAAAAACATCGTGGCCAGCTCTTTTGCGATCGCGAACAGCAAGCCTCGTCGAAAGATATAATCGATCTTTTACTGAGTGAATGCCGGAAAGGGAACGTTCGGCTTGAGATTGATTGCCCCATTTCAGCCGCCAGTAAACAAGATGATCTCTTTACGATTGAGTGTGCTTTAGGTCATTTCACCAGCGATCACCTTATCGTTGCGACCGGTGGTTTGGCAATTCCTAAAATTGGCGCGAGTGACTTTGGCTACCAGATCGCAAAATCCTTTTCTCATAGCATTATCGATACGCGCCCCGCACTCGTTGCGCTGCATTTTGATTTTTGGGAAAGTGAAGGATTTACAGATCTTGCCGGAATTTCATTGCCGGTAGAAATATCGACGAACCCCGGTAAAAAATCAAAAGACATTATCCGCTTTGATGAGGATCTGCTTTTTCGGCATAAAGGCTTATCGGGTCCTGGTATATTACAGATATCGAGCTATGCACTCCCAGGAAGAAGTATCACCATCAATTTTGCGCCCGGCATTGCGTTAAAAGAGGCATTGTTCACACTCAAAGCGACCCAAAAATATCATTTAGAACGCGCACTAAGCGAACTTGTGCCGGATATGCCTAAACGCTTTATCCAGTTTTGGTTAAATCGCGCACCTTTTAAAGATTATTTACCGCTTCCGCTACCTGAAATCCCCCATAAAGTTTTAGAGGCGCTTGCAGATCTTTTAAGCGCGTGGGAGATTACGCCAAGCGGCACAGATGGTCATAAAACAGCAGAAGCAACGCGCGGTGGCGTCAATACGCGAGAGCTCAACACAAAAACTATGGAGAGTAACTTAATCCCAAACCTCTACTTCATCGGCGAAGTTGTCGATGTTGTCGGTTGGCTCGGCGGCTATAACTTCCAATGGGCTTGGGCATCGGGCGTGTGCGCAGCTACCGCTATTTCTGAAAAGTCATGCTAAATTAACCACCCAAAAATAAGCTTCCCTTATATAAAAATACCTCTCCATAATTCATGGTTTTCTGACGTATTTTTTCGGAATGCTTATAATAGAACTATTCTGCATTGCCAAACACCAATTAATGGCGATGCGATTCGATTGAACAATATTACTGAGATTTGAAAGGCCTTATGTCTTATAACACTGAATTTGAACCCGTACTTGGGCAGATGAACCGCTTAACTATCATCGAAAGAACAAAAATGGGACTTATCCTAGAAGGGAATGTGACCCTTCCGATACGAGAAATTCCTAAAACCGTTCCGACTGCTGTGGGCAAATGGCTCGATGTGTTCGTCTATCTTGATAACAATGGTCAATTAACCGCAACTACCAATGAATGCTACACTGCTGTTGGTAAATTTGCAGACTTGCAAGTCGCTGAAATTAACGATTATGGTATCTTCCTGGATTGGGGCTTACCAAAAGATCTCCTTCTTCCATTTAGTGAAGAAGTCGGGACTGTCAATGCCGGCGATTTTGTGATCGCTTTCACCTATATTGATGAAGTTTCTATGCGTATCACCGCAAGCATGAAGCTCGACAAATTTCTAGACCAAGTTGAGCATGATTACGAAGAGGGTGATTCTGTTAACCTTCTCGTTGAAAGCATCACAGATCTCGGTGTGAAAGTGATCGTGGATCATACATTTTGGGGCTTAATCTATCATAGTGATGTGGTTACCCGTGATCTTGAGATCGGGGATGAAATCCTTGGATTTGTAAAGCATGTCCGTGAAGATGGGAAAATGGATATTGCCCAGCAGCCTGTCATCAATACACCAGAAGCGCGTGAAACATTAGAAGAAGCTATTATGCGTAAACTCAGTGAGTATGGCGGTTCTATGCCACTCAGTGATAAGAGTGCTCCGGAAGAGATTCACAAAGCTTTCGGCGTCAGTAAAGCTTCCTTCAAACGCGCACTCGGCACACTGTATAAAGAACGTAAAGTATTTATAGAACCGGGCCGCGTCGTCAAGCATATCTAATTGCTATCTTAAAATAATGCGAAAATTAAGCGCGACCTATAAAAAGAGAGACCCCTAAAAGATCTCTCTTTTGCTATTCTAAGCATCTGTATCCCCCTTTTCATTCATCCTAAAACGGATATCCATGCTAGAAAAAATACTTGAAATACTGCAACTCGATTATCTCGGGTTAGTCGCAACGATTATTGGACTTATCTATCTCTACTTAGAATTTCGTGCGAAAAAAAGCATGTGGATCGCGAGCATTGTCATGGCAGTGCTCTACATCTATATTTTTTATAAAAGCGAGTTTTATGCGATGAGCCTGATCTATGCTTACTTTTTAGCAATCTCCATTGTGGGCTGGAAAAGATGGCACGAAAAACAACTCGCACCCGCGGGGATGGATGCCTCTCGATCGAGCATTATCCCTATTTTGAGAATGCCCACAGAGCACCTCACGCTAATTGGTTGTTTACTATTAGGCGCAGCCTTTTCTATCGCGCTTCTTTTATCTCTATTCACAGATACTTCTTGGATAATTTTAACGAGCGATACAATCGCGACAAGCCTTAACGTCGTAGCAATCTGGATGGCAACCCGTAGATGGGCAGAACAGTGGTTACTCTTAATCCCTGCAAATCTATTAACCGGGATTATGCTCTATCTACAAGCACAATACTCCTCGAGTATCATGTTCTTCATCTACTTCGTAGTGTCTATTTTTGGCTACTTTCATTGGCGAAAAATCGCCAATCACCCCTATCACTAACACTTAAGCCTCAAGCAACCCGAGTATCGTACTCATCTCGCCTTATCACTCACTGTGCCGTTTCCCCTGTACGGAGAAATAAGGATCTTCCACTACTGTCGGATTTGCGCGTTTTCTTCGCCCTTCCCAACATTCAGTACCCACTAAACCCTCGATGTCGCTTGCATAAAAATCAGGATCGATCCCTAATCTGCGTTGAGTAAGGTAGTTTTCCCATACTTTGAAAGCAATTCCACTCAAGAAAAATAGACAGATCACATTAATCAATCCGATCATGCCCATTGAGGTAAATATTAAGGTCCATAAAACACCATCATCACTCATAAAACCGAAGAAGATCATCAGTAAAACAGCCACTCTATATAGCATAATGTAGTGCTTTTTCTGGCTAAAATACGTGATATTAGTTTCGCCATAGTAGTAATTACTAATAATGGAGGTGATGGAAAAAAGCAATAGTACAAGTGTTATAAAGTGAGGGGCTAATGCACCAATATGCACAGCAATAGAAGCTTGAACCAATAAAATACCATTCGTGGGCGCGCCATGAGTGTAAAATCCAGACATTAAAATCACAAATGCGCTCGCACTGCTGATAATAATTGTATCTAAAAACACCCCAAAGCTCTGCATCAATCCTTGTTTCGCTGGGTGCTTCGTATTTGCGGCAGCCCCTGCTATTGAAGCACTACCGACACCCGTTTCATTGGAGATAATATTATTTCTTACCCCCTCAATGATCGATATTCCAATCGCACCGCCGATAAATTCCGTTGTACCAAATGCATCTACAATTATTAAAGAAAAGAGCTCAGGAATCATGGGAAGATTCATCAGCAAAATATATCCCACAACGCCTAAATACAGAATAATCATAAGGGGAACAATAATTTCTGTCAGATGCGCAATTCTTCTAACTCCCCAAAAAATAACAATCCCACTGATAATCAGAACAATCGCAATCACAAGCTCGGTGCTCACCGAGTAGGTGGCATTCATTGCCGAGATGATCGTATGCGCTTGTATCGCATTAAATAAAAAACCAAAAACAATAGCTAAAATTAAGGCCATACATCCTGCTAATTTTGGCGATCTCAAGCCTTTCTTAATGTAGTAAGCAGGTCCTCCTTGATAATTTCCACCCACCTTTACTTTATAAACCTGTGCCAGCGTGTTCTCAATAAATGTGATCGCCATCCCTAAAAAGGCAAGCACCCACAGCCAAAAAATAGATCCCGGTCCCCCTACACTAATCGCAAAGGCAACGCCAATGACATTTCGAGCACCAATACGACTTGCCATACTGAGATTAAATGATTGAAATACAGTAATACCAATACTATTAGGAGATTTTTCAAATAAAGAGCGGTAAACATCACTCATAAAGCGAAATTACATAAACCGTAGTTTATAAGTGAAATAGAGGCTCAACGCGATAAAAATAGGGATAAGAGTATAAAGCCAAATCGCTTCTTCAATAAAAAACAACCAAACACAACTTCTCATCCCAAACTTGCCTCTCGCTTTAGCGCATCACGACTATGCTCTGTCAGTCAATACATCGATTACTTTATAATATATAAATAAATGTAAATAAACTTAAACGCCCGCTCAAGCAGAAAAAAGATTATTGATCGCTTCAAGGTAATCGCTTCAAGGTATATTTCATATGCCCGGTCAAAAATACCTAGCTATGACTCCCTATTGTAATTAAGGATGCTCTCCATCTTGGGTGCTACAGCGATTGTTGCGGCAACAGGACAATGACTTTCAACATAATCAATTAGACGTTGAATCTCTTCTTTCGGAGCGGTTGTATCAATATCGTAATAGGTTCTAATTTCACTAAAACCGATCGCGACCGACGGATCTCCTTGATATCCCGCTGAATCAAAATCACCCTCTAACGAAATTTCAAACTGAGTGTAAGCGATCTTTAACTTCTGCGCCATCATCTTAAAGACAAGGCTTTTACAACTTCCTAACGCACCTAATAGTAGCTCAACGGGCGTCATCCCCATATCTGTGCCAAATGGCTTGGGCTCATCAATCAACAACGTATGATTCCTTGCCGTTATTTCTACCTGACAGCCCCCTCGGCCGACTGTTTTCACACGGTAAATTTTTTGGGTCTTTGATTTCATCAAAACAGGCTCCTCATAAAATATCAAACAAGCGTATCAATAAGATGACACTATCCATTCATATAGATTGTTCATTATCGAGTTTTTATCCGTGAAAAGCGAATATCTCATTCTCCTCAAAAAAGAGTGATAATCAATAATAACGAATGGTATCCCGTTGGGAAAATAAGATAGGAGAGATAAGATATGGAATTGTCTGATTCGATGATTTCTCATTAAAAAGATTGAAAGATGCCACTAAACACCCTAACTTAATGATATCAACAATTATTTTCTACGAGGTATTCAAAACATCATTATGCAGGATATCAAACATTCTCGCCGTGCCTTTTTAAAATCAAGCACGTTTTTAGCAGTGAGTGGTCTGATCTCAATTCCCTCAGTATCAATTGCAAATGCGGCGCTTCAATACTCTAATCATATAAGTAAACATCATGAAAAAGAGCGCCAAGCGAAGCCCGCACGATCAGATATTCGATCTTTAGATTTTGATTCACACCACTTTCTCCTTAATTTTAAATACTAAACAACAAAAAGGCCTGAGTTCATCAGGCCTTTTTCTATGCAATCATACAATTGCGTATTTGTCGTTACGTTAGTTTGTACATCTTCGTACAGGCTTCCTTGTTAGGAATCTTTCTGAAGGATAAATGAATGACCCTCATTACCCCTCTAATTGAACATCAATGATGTCCATATCAAGTTCACCATCGATAATGACGCTATCACCTGCTTTAAACTCACCGCGTAAGAATGCTTTCGCAAGAGGGTTTTCAAGATGCGTCTGAATCGCACGTTTCAACGGTCTTGCACCAAAGACAGGATCATAACCAATCTCCCCAAGTTTATCTAAGCCCTCTTCAGTGATACTTAACATCACATCATGCTCAAGTAAGCGTTTGACCACACGATTCACCTGAAGTCTTGCAATCGCACGGATATGCTCACGACCAAGTGGATGGAAGACGACAATATCATCAATACGGTTAATGAACTCTGGGCGGAAATGCTCACCGACTACATCCATTACAGATTCACGCATTGCGAGATATTGATCTTTTTCACTCAAGTCACTTAAACGGCTTGCTTGCTCTTGAATCAAATGCGAACCCAAGTTAGAAGTCATGATAATCACCGTGTTTTTAAAGTCCACAGTACGACCTTGACCATCCGTTAAGCGTCCATCATCTAATACTTGCAGTAAGATATTAAAGACATCCGGATGCGCTTTTTCCACTTCATCAAGCAAGATCACAGAATAAGGACGACGGCGAATCGCTTCTGTTAAGTAACCACCCTCTTCATAGCCCACATATCCAGGAGGCGCACCAATTAAGCGTGCCACTGAATGTTTTTCCATAAACTCAGACATATCTAAGCGAAGCATGGCATTTTCATCATCAAAGAGGAAAGTTGCAAGTGTTTTTGTCAGCTCAGTTTTACCAACACCCGTAGGACCTAAGAAGAGGAAAGAGCCAATCGGACGATTCGGATCAGACAATCCCGCTCGCGATCTACGCACTGCATCAGACACCGCGGTAATCGCTTCTCTCTGACCAATCACATTTTCGCCTAATACTTCTTCCATGCGAAGGAGCTTTTCACGCTCACCTTCCATCATACGATTCACAGGAATACCGGTCCATTTTGAGACAACATCTGCGATCTCATTCGCCGTTACTTTGGTACGAACAAGGCGATGCTCACGCTCTTCATGATTCTCCGCTTCTTGCGATTCTTTGAGTTGACGCTCAAGCTCTGGAATCTTGCCATACTGAAGCTCACTCATCTTTGTTAAATCGCCAGAACGTTTTGCTGCTTCAAGCTCGATACGCGCCTGATCAAGATCTTCCTTCAATGAAGTTGCACCTTGCATGAGGCTCTTTTCAATTTTCCAGATCTCTTCAAGGTCTGCATACTCTTTCTCAAGCTTTGCAAGCTCTTCTTCTAAGTTATCAAGACGCTTTTTCGAGGCATCATCTGTCTCTTTCTTAATTGCTTCTCGTTCAATCTTCAACTGAATAATACGGCGATCGAGTTTATCCATCGATTCAGGCTTTGAATCAATCTCCATACGAATCTGACTTCCCGCTTCATCAATCAAGTCAATCGCTTTATCCGGCAATTGTCTATCTGTAATGTAACGATGCGACAGCGTTGCCGCGGCAACAATCGCCGGGTCCGTAATTTCGACACCATGGTGAATCTCATAACGCTCTTTCAAACCCCGAAGAATCGCGATTGTATCTTCTACCGTTGGTTCATCTACAAGGACTTGCTGGAAGCGGCGCTCAAGGGCGGCATCTTTTTCAATATACTCGCGATATTCATTGAGCGTTGTCGCACCAATACAGTGAAGCTCTCCACGAGAAAGCGCAGGTTTCAGTAAGTTTCCGGCATCCATTGCGCCATCTGTTTTACCCGCACCCACCATCATATGAATCTCATCAATAAAGAGAATCACTTGACCTTCCGCTTTCTCAAGCTCATTAATCACTGATTTTAAGCGCTCTTCAAATTCCCCGCGGAATTTAGCGCCGGCAATAAGAGCACCTAAATCAAGTGAAAGAACACGCTTACCTTTCAAACCTTCCGGCACTTCACCATTCACGATACGCTGAGCTAAGCCTTCAACGATTGCGGTTTTACCAACGCCAGGCTCCCCAATTAACACAGGGTTGTTTTTAGTACGACGAGAAAGTACCTGAATTGAGCGGCGGATCTCATCATCACGACCAATCACAGGATCGAGTTTACCGAGCTCTGCGCGCTCTGTTAAATCTACCGTGTACTTGTTAAGGGCTTCACGGTTACCTTCTGCATTTGGATCTTGCACGCTCTCTCCTCCTCGAATTGAATCAATGGCTTTGTTTAAAACTTCTTTCGTCACGCCTGCACTTTTCAAGGTTTCTGCAAGCTGTTTGTTTTCATCTAAAATACCTAAGATGAATACCTCTGATGATAGATAACCATCACCCCGTTTATGCATCTCTTTTTCCGCAGCGACTAAAACGCGTTGCAAATTCTGACTAATATGAATATCATTACTGCCCGATACTTTCGGGAATTTAGAAACAGCTTCTGTCACCTTTTGATTCAATACGGCAATATTGGCGCGGCATTGACGGAAAAGTGGTAAAACAGAACCTTCTTTCTGATTTAACATCGTACTTAACACATGCTCAGGCTCGATATATTGATTATCGTTTGTGAGCGCTAACGTTTGAGCACCACTTAAAGCATCTAAAAATGCTTGTGTAAATTTATCTTGGTTCATCCAAAATCTCCTACTTATTGAATTTAACGTAGTTGGGGTATTCTGGGACCTAAATCTCTATTATTATCTACGATTCTTTCTTAAGAATTTAGATCATTCCCCTCACATCAACAAAATGGGGTTATAATTTGGCATTTCAAGATTTATAATGAAAAAAGATAACAAATATCATTAAATAGTATATTTAACATATTCATTATCTTTTTATTAATTTGATTTTGAAAGGCTATTTGTTTTTCAATCTTTTTTTGAGAATAGCGCAATAATTGCGGCATGATCTCGCTCTTTTGCAAGATCTAAAGCCGATAATCCATTGTCGCTTTGCACAAAGGGATCAGCACCCTTCATCAAAAGAGATTTTGCAATTGCTTCTTGTCCCATCGCAGCCGCTCTATGAAGTGCCGTAAATCCTTGCCCATCTTGTAAACTCACATTGGCATCAAGGGATAGTAAGATATCCACCCCTTTCTCTGTCTTTAATTCAACAGCATCCATTAAAGGCGTCGTCATTAGTAGTGAGCGATGATTAATATCCACGCCATTTTTTACAAGCAACTTCAACATATCATAATGATCGGTATAAAGCGCCCAATGAATCGGCGTAAAACCATCTTGCGCAATCAAATTTCTATCCACAAGATTTTGATTCAAAATCAGCGCAACAGAAGCATCATCATTATTAGCAATCGCAATGTGATAAGCCGTTGTGCTGCGAATAGCTTGAGCCGAGGAAAATATCGCATCCTCATTAAATACGCCAACCTTAGCCCGGTGCCCAAAGATCGAAAATGCCCAAACAGCCGCACGATTCGGTTCACTCTCGAGTTCATTTAAAAGCGGTACCGGCGCCGTTTCATTTAAAACGTGACTCAGCATGAGAAAGTTCACAAGTGCAACGGTCTGATTCTCTGTTTCAATCCCACTATCGATAATAGAACCTTCAATCTCGGTGAGCTGAATTTCATGGTCATGTTGTTCTACTTTCGCTTTTGCCACCAAAGTGCGGGACCAACTTCTAACAAAGTATATATATTCCCCATCAAAAAAAATCGCCCAGCGATCTTCCGGCGTTTGCGGCACAAACAGAGAACCCGGGTAAAGCTTATCATCTGTCTTATAGCGAAGATCACAATTCACAAAACGATCTTGACCCTCGAGTGTCTCTGGGGAAAGCCCAGAAAAAGACGCGCCATCTTCCATACTATAAGAATCTAAATGCTTCAACGCGACATCTTCAATATCACTGCCGAGCTGGTAGGTAATCGGTCTTAAATCCAATAGCGGCACCCCATAAGGATTTTGATCATAACGAATCCATGGAAGCTCTGTTGCGGTATCTTTTATCTCTGCCATAGTGTTCTCTATCTCTTTGTTCTCTAAAAAAAAGCGAATAATTTTCTTGAAAATGGGAATGAATGTAAGCTAGTTTAACAAATAAATCTCAAGCGCCTAATCGTTATCCCTTTTTATCTTATGGTAAGATTGAACCATATTTCACGTCACTATACACAGATATCAACCATCTTTATGCAACATCTGTGTATAACACCTCAATACCCCTTTTAAACACTACACAAAGGCTTTTATACTTATGTTAAAAGATCTGCCGATTGTCACACGATCCTTGATACTCATTAATGTGGGTATTTTTATATTGGTAGCCCTTTTGAGCTATCTGGAAATTTATGATCTCAACTATTTTTTAGGAAGTTATTTTCCGGCTTCACCATTTTTTCACTACTGGCAACCTTTTACCCATCTCTTTATTCATGCCGGCGTGTCACATTTGCTCTTTAATATGATTGCGCTCTTTATGTTTGGTGCCACGATTGAACGCGTGATCGGAACGTCTCGATTCCTTATTCTCTATTTTGTTGCCGGAATGGGCTCTTTTATCCTCTTTAATATTCAGAGCTATTTTACAATCAATGGATTAACCGAGCAATTTTATACACTTGATACGCCCGATGTGATTGACTATGCGCTCTTAGAAGTAAGAAATAACCTCAACATTGACCACCTTGGCATGGTGACGGGCCCGGGTTATATTGATCGTATTCCCGAACTCTCGGCCCTTGTGAGTGAATACATTCGCCCCATGATGGGCGCATCCGGCGCTATCTACGGTGTTCTTGTCGCCTTTGGGATGCTATTCCCGAATGCCGGACTGATGTTTATATTTGTCCCGTTCCCCATTAAAGCGAAATACTTCATCCCCGGCATTATTGTGCTAGAAATTATTTTAGGATTAATGAATCTCTCCTGGAATCCTATCGCACATTTTGCCCATTTAGGCGGCGCGGCGGCAGGATTTTTATTAGTACTCTATTGGAAAAAACAAGGAAGTATTCGTCTATGATCCGCCCCTTGATCCCTAAAAAACTGATCCACTTTATGACTAACGTGAGCGCAATATCACTCTTGTCAGTATCACTGTCATTCGCGCATCCTCATATTAATATCTCTCAGCCAGAGCTTACGCGCGTAGGGGAACAGATTTTCAAAAATGAAACGGGTGGTAAGCTTGATAATCTTGCTGTCTGGAATGTCGGCGAGAACTTTCCCTCTCTTGGTATTGGCCACTTCATCTGGTTTAAGCAAGGGGAAAGCGCGCACTTTGAAGAGACCTTTCCGAGCCTTGTGATTTTCCTGCAACAAAATGGCAAACAATTGCCGGCCATTTTGCAAAAAAACAGAACGGCACCTTGGAAAACACGGGATGATTTTAATGCCGCAAAAGCCCGAGGGGAACTCAATGAGCTTATGCAGTTTTTAGCAAATACGAAAGATCTTCAAGCGCTCTTCATCTATCAGCGCCTGCAAGGTGCGCTACAAAAGATGAAGGCAGTATCAGAATATCCTGATTTTGTAGAGATGAAATTTTATGAAGTTGCCGGCGCTCAAAATGGTTTATATGCGCTGATTGACTATGTGAACTTCAAGGGCGAAGGAATAAATCCCTCCGAACGCTATAAAGGGCAAGGTTGGGGGTTAATGCAAGTTCTAGAGAGTATGGATCTCACATCAAGCGGCAACAGCAAAGCAGAGATAGATGCGTCTATATTAGCAAGTTTTAGAAAAGCATCGACGCAAGTCCTCACAGATCGCGTCAATAATGCAGATCCTAGAAAAGGCGAATCCCGATGGTTGCCGGGGTGGAAAAATAGAATTAAGACCTATCAGCCATAACTCCTTCTAAAGAGGGATTAAAAAACGCTAGCCACCTACACAGCAAAAGGTCAGATATCTAACATATCTGACCTTTTTTATATCTACATATTCACGTCTAATAGACGTCTATAACACCAAGCAACAATTAAGCGTCAACTTCTTCTTTATTTGCCGCATCTACTTGTGCAATACGCTCAGCATAAACCGCTTCAAAGTTAATCGGTGATAGGATAACCGGCGGGAATCCCGCACCTGAAATTAAATTATCTAATACAGGGCGAATATACGGATAAAGAATATTCGGGCAGAAAGCGCCTCTTAAATGATCCGCTTGGGCGTCATCAAATCCTTCAATATGAAAAAGACCGGCTTGCTCAACTTCCGCTAAGAACATCACTTTTGACTCTTTCTCTTCGCTACCTTCAACTGCAACTTCAAATTTTGCAGTCACAGTCACGCGCAGTAATACTTCAAAAATACCCGCTTCAATTTCACGATTATCATTACCTAATTGGATCTGAATTTCAGGCTGAACATTCGCTTTGAAAACTTCTGGGGTATTCGGTGATTCTAAAGACACATTTTTTGTATAGATTCTTAAAATATCAAATGCTGCTTGATTCTCTTGGCTCATTGAGTTTACCTTTTAACGATTAAAATTGATTATTGTGGAAGTTTACCTGAAAGGTAATCATCTAATTGACCTCTCGTCTCTAACATCATCAGGTCATCACAACCCCCCACATGATAATCACCAATAAAAATTTGTGGAACGGTATTTCTCCCTGAGCGTTTTTGGCACTCTTCCCAAAGTTTAGGGTCACTATCAACATCAATTTTGATAGGTTCAACACCATGACGAGCTAAGATTTCAAATGCACGTCGGCAATAACCACAAGTTGCTTTAAAATATACTTCTACTTTTTTCATGAGATTCTCCTTTAACCTTTAGAAAGAGGTAAGTTTGCCTCTTGCCATCCAACGATACCCCCTACAAGCACATGTAAAGGTGCGTGCGGATTGAGCTTACGAAGCTTAATACATGCTTCATTCGCACGTGGATCAGTATCACTATAAACAATGATTTTTTTATCCCCATACTGTGCGAGATTATCTAATTTTTTCTCAAGCTCAGCTGCAGGAACATTCACCGCATTAGGAATATGTAATTTTTTATAATCTTTTTTCGATCGTATATCAATGAATACAACATTATCATCATTATATTCACGAAGCGCATCAGTCACACTAATGCGATATTTTTTCCCTCTCGCCGAGTTAATTTCATTGGCGATTAGAAGGACGACAACAACAACAAATGCTGCCACAAACATCCAGTTCTGCTGGACAAAAGGCATGATTGAATTCATATAGCTACTCTTATTTTCAGTATTTTATAACTTTTACACACAATACTCGCATTGTGTAACCATCAGTTATCTTACGCTATTTCCGGTTAAAATGATAGAAGACTCCCGAGGAATACCCCTATGATTCCACGTGAAATGGATCGATATTAAATATATGGCGACTGATTTTTCCATTTTCAAGTTTCAAGTAATCCCCTTTCTGATCCCAATCGCTGAGTACATATCGTTTATCTGTCTGATTATGGTGATGCATCAAGGGTCTATGTGTATGTCCATGAATCAGCGTATCAATATTTTTCGCTTTAAAAAAAGCATCCACATAGGCAGTGTTTACATCCGCAATATTGCGTTGGATTGAATTTTTACTCTTTTCTTTAATTTTGTGCGCAAGGTTCAATCTAAAACATTTTGGCAGTCGTTTTAAAATCGGTAATATAAAGGGATGGCGGATCCATTTTTTATACCGTTGGTAAGCAATATCATCTATACAGAGTTCATCACCATGAATCAGAAGAATAGTCCCCTCTAAATAGTGTGTTTCTCCTATTAGCTTCATTCCTGCTCTTTCGGCATAATGTTTACCAATACTAAAGTCACGATTGCCCGGAATAAAAAACACTTCTGTGCCAGATAAAGACAGATCGGAAAGCTTCTGAGCAACTTTTTCTGTTAAGGGCGTCTGAATATCATCTCCTGCCCAAAAGTCAAAAAGATCACCGAGAATATAGAGCCGATCAGCACTCGGGGCAATCGTCTCTATAAAACAGAAGAAAGCCGTAGTGATATCACTACGACTTTCATTTAAATGAATATCACTAATAAACAGTGATACGGGCAATTTAGCCATCAGTAATTACTCACCAATCACTTCAACGCGCTCGATAATAATATCTTCTACCGGCACATCACCATGACCACGGCGTGAAGTCGTTTCCACTTTCGCCATTTTATCGACAATATCCATCCCTTCTGTCACTTCACCAAACACCGCATAACCCCAACCTTGTGGTGTTTGTGATTTATGGTCTAAGAAACCATTATCCACTAAGTTCACAAAAAACTGTGACGTTGCTGAATGTGGGTCCATTGTACGCGCCATCGCAACTGATCCACGGACATTTTTTAAGCCATTGTCTGCTTCGTTTTGAATCGGTGCAAGATGCCCTTCACGTTTATCAACCATTCCTGGCTCTAAGCCACCGCCCTGAACCATGAAGCCTGGGATAATACGGTGAAAAAGCGTTCCTTCAAAATAACCATTTTTTGCATATTGCAAAAAATTAGCCGCTGTAATCGGTGCTTTTTCGTGATCTAAAGTAATTGTGAAATCACCAGCATTAGTAATGAACTTAAGCATTTTATTCCTCTTTTCAATCAATCTTAGCACTTAGTAACTGTGACCAAGCGCGTTTCATTTAATAGCTATTATGTTATACCTTATTATGAATGCACTACTTTCAAGTGTTAGCATCTTATAGCCCTTCCTGAAACCAGTACATCACAACAACTAAAACCAATCCCCAATCATATCACTACTCAGGCAAAACCTTATGTAATGAGTAATCAAATGGCAAATCACTCTCCATCACTTTACCATCTGCGTCTGCAGGTAATAGAACATTTTCACCGACAAAATAGCGTACTTCATTAAAAGGTCCACCCGTCGTTCCTTCTAATGTAATCACTTGTCCGGCTTTGTTCCACGTGAAACGTCCTTGTTGATCACTAGTCTCATCCTTACCTTTTACATCCAGATAGGTCTGTTTATAATCATAGCTGCCATCATACTCAAGCGTCAATTCAACATTAATACCGCTGCAATCCGCACACGGTAATTGCCCTTTATACACGCCCGCATAATCCAATGAATTTTGAGAGGTATGCTCGCCTTGCATCGCGGCTTCACTATTTTGTTCTACTATCGCAGGCGTGACAACTTCTGTTTTATTTGCATCATCATTACAGGCAGCGAGTAGCATTGCCGCACCTAAAACAAGCACTAATTTCTTTTTCATTCTGATCTCCTGATGATCAAGTATTCAAATATTGAGTCTGGCTAAGGATTTGAATCAAAGTTTATAAAACTATGGCTTATCGATGAACTTCACACTTTCAATGGTAATAGGCTCAACGGGTACATCTCCATGCGGTCCTTTAAATCCTGTTTTCACTTTTTCCATTTTATCAACAACATCCATTCCTTCTACAACCTTCCCAAATACCGTATAGCCATTACCATCTTGTCCCGGGTAATCTAAGAACGTATTGTTTTGAGTATTGATGAAAAACTGGCTTGTTGCAGAGTTCGGATCACTTGTTCTTGCCATCGCAACCGTACCCCGTTCGTTTTTAAGTCCATTATTTGATTCAATTTTAATAGGTGCTTTCGTACCCTTTTGCTTCATATCTGCATCAAAACCGCCGCCTTGAACCATAAAGCCATCAATCACGCGGTGAAAAATCAAACCATCATAATAACCGTCATCGACGTAGTTTTTAAAGTTCTCAACGGTAATCGGCGCCTTTGCCTCATTGAGTTCAATCACAATGTTTCCTTCCGTAGTATCCATCTCTACATAAAGATTAGGTGCTGCCTCTTGTGCCATTGAAACACCTGAGAAAAGCCCTGCAACCAAAGCACCTGCTAACATTAATTTTTTCATCTTCGCTCCTAATATAAGATCTCTGTCGGATCTTTGAAGTTACATGTTCTTCGTTTTTGTAATCTCGATCTCAATCGAGAGGTTCATGCTTCATGCCTGTAAGGTATCTATTCAGCATAAGAAAGAGTATCAATAAACGTTGATGCGTCATTGAAGCTTCCCGCTTACATACACCCACCTCACAGTGATAGCTAACTATTGTGTTGCTTCAATATAAACCGCATCAATTTTAATTCTCTCTGGATTACGGTTCTGATCAAGCTCCCCTAAAACTTTCACCTTAGTTTCTGGTGTAATCGCCTGCCCTTTCCAGAGCTTATCATCAATTTCTACCAAAATTTCGCCGGTCGCATCTTTAAAAAGATATTTCTCCTTATCACGTCCTTGCTGCTGAACGATATAACCCTCAACGGTTACATACGTATCATTCGGCATTTGTCTAACTTCACTGATATTGCTAATAACAAAAGGAGAAACTAGTCTCACTTCTTCCTTTGCCGCGGCTGAGTCGCCAGTAAATTGTGCATGGGCAACTGTCGTTGACATAATTAAAAATGAGGCTAAAAGCAATTTTTTCATAATGTTTATCCTTCTAATAGTGATGATAAATTCTATCTAGTATAACGTATCATGGTGCTTTTTTAATCAACTTCAATATTTTTAAATAAAAAAAACCGAGATGAGTTTTTTCTTATCTCGGTTTAGCACATCTTTTTTACAGCTTTGTTTTCAAATATCGCTTCAATCGATTATTCTTATGCGCGACTAGAATACTCTCTTGTATCAGTATTCACGACAATTTTGGTGCCATTTTCTATATATTCAGGCACTGCAACTGTGATACCGGTGGAGAGTTTTGCAGGTTTGTTGCGCTTAGTAGCACTAGCACCTTTTAATTCTGGCGCAGTATCAACAACTTCTAACACAACCGTTTGTGGCAACGAGAGCGCAACAGGCACATCATTAATTAAAGAGACAAAATAGCCCTCAATCCCTTCAATAATGAATCCCGCATCTTCGCCAATGATCTTCTCACTTAAGTAATATTGACTATAATCTTCACTATCCATAAAAACAAAGCTATCTTCCTCTTTATAAGAGTAAGTGGCTTCTCGCTTCATGAGATGAACATCGTCTAACTCATCATCAGCACGTAGTGATAGATCGACCTTATGATTATCTGGAATTGAGAACATCTGGATTCTAAAGGTGGTATTCCCCCCCCTTG
This sequence comes from uncultured Ignatzschineria sp., assembly GCA_947632245.1. Lineage (GTDB taxonomy): Bacteria > Pseudomonadota > Gammaproteobacteria > Cardiobacteriales > Wohlfahrtiimonadaceae > Ignatzschineria. The sequence goes on from CANRON010000022.1 coordinate 19,337, forward strand.
CCGTCGGCGCTGATTTCTCAACCTCTCTGACAAGGTAATAAAGATTGTTGTGTTGAATCACATCACCACGACGAACATCATTCGCTTTTTTCATTGTTTAATCCTCAATTCTAGATAATCAAATATATACAACAACCTAGCTTAACTCGCTTAAGCCATTGATCTTATCTTATGACTTATGTTCACGAGGATCAATATCAAAATAATCTAGGCGTTTTTTTAATGTTGAACGAGTAATACCTAAGATTTCAGAAGCTTTAGATTGATTGCCATCTGTATATTCTAGTACTTTTTCAAAAAGGGGTCTCTCTACTTCATTAATCACTAAACGATATAAGTTAGGTGGGTATTTACCATCTAACATATTTGAAATTTCGTCTAGTGCTTCCTTTACAGACTCGCGTAATGGAATATGATCTTTAAGACGCTCACGAGAAATCATTTTACTACTCCTAAAATATGTATCTAATATAAAGTTATATAAAGTTTAAAGAACAAAATGGTGACTAGTCACTCGAAAATATTCGCGCAATCCACTCAAGCTGTTTCTTTGGTACTCTTTCCCGCAACATCGCACTACGCGATTCTGTGGGAATTTCTCGGTCCCCTAAATACCAAAGAATATGCTTCCGGGCAACACGAATGCCCTTCTCATCGCCATAAAATGCATGTAGCGCCGCAATATGCTCCGTGACCGTTGCTAATCGCTCATCCATCGAGGGTAAGTAAATCTTACCTTCCGTTAATGAACGAAAAAGCCAAGGATTACCGAGCGCGGCACGTCCAATCATAATAGCGTCTGCTTGAGTATGTTTTAATACCTTTTGCGCTTTCTCTATCGAGTCAATATCACCATTCGCAATAACAGGAATACTAATTGCTGCCTTTACTTTCGCAATCGTGTCATATTCAGCACTACCCAGAAAGCGATCTTCTCGAGTACGTCCATGAATTGCGAGAGCTTGTATTCCAATGTCTTCTGCTAATTTGGCAATCGTAACCGCATTTTTATTCTCGCGATCCCATCCTGTACGGATTTTAAGGGTCACAGGAACATCTACCGCGCCTACCACTGCTTTTAATATTTCTGCCACTAAAGGCTCGTCTTGTAATAATGCCGAACCTGCAGCTTTTTTGCACACTTTTTTTGCAGGACAGCCCATATTGATATCAATAATTTGCGCGCCACTTTCAACACTATAACGCGCAGCTTCTGCCATCATCTGAGGGTCATATCCTACTATTTGGGCACTCACAGGAGTCACTTCACCATCATAAGTGAAGCGTAATTGTGACTTCTCGGTTTCCCATAATTCGGAATTGGCATTTACCATCTCGCAAACAGCAAGACCTGCGCCCATTTCCCGACAAATTTTTCGGAAAGGAAGATCCGTTACCCCCGCCATGGGTGCAAGCACATATGGCGATGATATTTGATAAGGCCCTATTTTCATTACTGCTTTTTAATACCGTGCAATCGAGTCCAACCATCTACGCTCTTATCCGCTTCAAATACAAACACATCACGATAAGCATCTTTCACAAACTCAGCATCACGATCTAACAGACCGGCAAGCACTAGATGCCCGCCAGGTATGACTAAATTACCAAGGATGGGAGCAAGCTCCACTAAGGGGCCTGAGAGTATATTTGAAAGCACTACTTTTGCCGGCGTGGGTTTAAAATTTTCCGGAAGATCTGCCAAAACAGCGACATCATTGCGCTCGGCATTTTGTTTTGTTGCGTAGATTGCCTGTGGATCAATATCTGTACTATGACAGATTTGCGCGCCTAATAATTTTCCTGCGATTCCTAAAATACCTGAACCGCAACCATAATCGACAATTGTCTGATCTGTAAATTCTTGATAGTTCTCTGAAAGCCATTCAAGACATAATGCTGTCGTAGGATGGGTGCCTGTACCAAAAGCAAGGCCTGGATCTAATCGCACAGTTGCAACTGTAGGCTCAGGAGATGGAAGATGCGTTGGGCAAATCCATAAGTTTTCACCAAATTTAATGGGTTTATAGTGATCTTGCCAAGCACGAACCCAATCTTTATCTTCAAGCTCATGGGTATCGACAATCGGCAGATGTGGCTCATCTAAATATTGGCTTAAAAATGCAATGATTGCCTCAACGTCACAAGGGACTTCATAAAGACCTGTTACGAGCGTTTCTCTCCAAAGCGGTGTTTCGCCTGGCAGAGGTTCAAATATCGGCTCATCTTCACCATCTCTCATGGTCACCGCCACAGCACCTGACTCTACAAGCGCTTCATCTAAAGCTTCTGCTGTAAAGTGTGCTCCGGCTTTTAGCGTTAACTCAAACCATTTATTCATTGTTCACCACATGTCACTAATTTTATTAAGGGGAGAATACTAGCTAAGTTGTGAAACATAATCAAGCAAAAGCGGCATTGAATATTTCAGCGCTGTTTCTTAGCAGGGCATAGATCATACCAAAAAAAGAGGGTAAATTGCGCATTTTTTTAACTATCACCCCTATCTTCTCTGCATATTTGCCAAAAAAAACAAAAAATACCATTCATAAACAAAAACTCAGACGTTATTTTGAAATAGATCGATAGTAACTGATTATTTTCCGCCATGGCCCCATAAACATAGTACACTGAGCCAAAATGATTATTTCAATTTCAACTTTTAACTCACAGAGGTAATTCAATGAGTGATAAATATGATCTTAGAAAGATAAAATGGCGCTCACGCCGTGGAATGAGAGAGCTTGATGCATTGTGTGATCGATATCTGTCAAACCATTTTGAGGCTGCTTCTGATAATGAAAAAGACCTGTATCTCTCATTACTCGATATGCAAGACCCAGAACTCTACTCGCTTTTAATGCATCGAGCTGAATATCCAAGCCCTGAAATGAAGGCTTTAATATTAAAAATGAACCCAGATCTTTTATCAGATTAAATAAAAAGATCTATTGATCATCAAAAGCACTTCTCAGAGTGCTTTTTTTTGTAATGGCTTCTAGTTCAGCCCCCTATCTTTAGCGCTAAATAGATCATGGTGATAAATTTTAAACGAGAAAAAGCCCAACATTTAATGTTGGGCTTTTCTGTATATGGTGCCGGCACCACGAATCGAACGCGGGACCTACTGATTACAAGTCAGTTGCTCTACCAACTGAGCTACGCC
>CANRON010000023.1 GCA_947632245.1 uncultured Ignatzschineria sp.
ATCAACCCGATAATCATACCTTAAAATACGATTTTCTAAAAAATTGGTCCAAATATAAATCAACTTTTCTCTACTACCCAAATGTCTTGCCAAAATAGCTATAAATAGCCTATCACTCCTGCTATTGCTTCCTGCTTATCGCGTGCCAAATATTCGGGCTAAAAAACTCATAAATATAGCCACAATCATCGTCGTTAAAGGCACAATCACAGAACCGAGTAAAAACACACCAACGCTACCCATAAAGCTACTGGGCTCAATAATCTGATAAGCCACATAATAAGGAAATAACGCAAATGAGATATAGAGAATAATCCCCACAATTGTTAAAACTATTTGCATTTTAGCCCCTTATCCTACCGAGATCACTATTCATTTTATTTTTCTACTCCCAAACTATAAAGGGCTCCTCAAATCTGAGAGAGCCCTTATTGTATTGATATGATTTGAATCTCAAAATGGGGATTTAACGATTACGCTGCTCATGCGCTTCGTACGCGCGTTCCCACTCTTCATTATCAAGCTTATTTGTTTTATGGAAAAGATCGATCAAATCATCCTTACTCATCGGCTTTTGATTCGCATTTAAAATCGTACCGCCTAGTGCCGAGCTAAAGTGATGAATCCCAGCAAGCAACTGCTCGATGGTACTAATATCTGGATCGGGACCGGGTATTTTAGAGAAGAAAATTAATCCTGGCGTCGTATCATCTAAATGATAACGTACAAGATTTTCATCAAAAATGCCGTCTCCTAAAAGATGCCCAATTGAATACATCGCTTCATCACCATAATGCGTTGTGGTAAGGAGCTGAATAAATCCGCCATTTTCAACACGAAGATCTAATTCATGGGCAACCGCTAAAATCTCTTTAAACGTATAAGGCTGATCTGGCGCTGCACTTAGCAAAAGCGCAACCGTTTCAACAGCCGCGGGACGCATCAAATTTCCATCATCACTATAAATAGCTATATTTTCACGGCGCTTGCCCCGAAATAGCGCAATAATTTTTTGGAAGAATCCGCCTTTTTTAGGCGCATCAATATCGCGTATTGGTGCTTCCATAGCGATCTCTTCTTGCTGCGTAACCGGAGATTCTACAGACGCTTCGTATGAAGTCTTCGCTTCCGTTTTAGGCAGATACGAGAGGTCATCGTGGTCGATGTCTTTAAGGTTATCTTTAGAATTAGTCATATTGTTCTTTTCTTCAAGAGAGATCTCCGTCACTGAATTCGTTTCAGTGAAGAGATCGTTTAAATCTGGTTCAACTTTATCCGCCACTTCTTCCGCTATCTTTGCGCGCTCATAACGCACCCAGTAATAACCGAGCGCAATTAAGCCAATGGCAATTAAAATATAGACAATAACCATAATCGTTCTGTTTTCCTACTCATTAAAACATGTCAAATGCACCGCACAGATACTAGAATCTCGCTATTGGCAATAATAAAGTATACCTGAGAATATTACCCTATTTTTAATCATTTTACTGCACAGGATAAGAATATTATTTATAAATCTTATCGCTGTAAGGAGATCTTGTTATTTTTGCTGCACTGATCCCACAATTGTACCCGAAAGATTATCATACGCAGTGCGTTTAAAGATCGGATCACGCGTCGCCCATAAAACTGTTCCTAAAAAGAGCAATACGCCAATGAAGGGGATTGCGGGAAGAAAGTTAATCCCTAAATAAAACAAAAATGTTCTGATCAAAACCGTATTCCAGCCCAGCTGGCTTCCCGTTCTTAAGCTATAAACGCGAATATTAAATACCTTCTTGCCAAGTGATGCACCGTAAAAACGCTCCATCACTGAGAAGTAGAGTATAAATGTGACACTAACCCAAATCGAAAAGGAGAGAACCATCTGCTCTAAAATTGGCTGTAGTTCAGAATTCGCCATCAGATCTTCGACAGATAGCGTACTTTCAGCGAGCGCAAAATATTCCTGAAATGGCGTGATATCAACAACCCCGATCATTCCTAAAAGATAGATAAGAATTAACGAGAGAAAAGACATTATAAGGTAATCCAACACAAATGCCGCTGTACGCTTGACCAAGCTAGCAGGGACAAAACCCTCTAAATCCTTCGGCATCATTAATACTTTAAGCTGAGAGAGCGTTTGCTTGAGATCTTCGAGCGCAACGTCATGTGGTTGACTTACATTATTATGCGTTTCAAAATCATTTTGCGGCGCAGGATGCGGATCGATTGCAGCGTCATCAAGCGCGGGCTTAAAATCTTCAGGCTCTTGGGCCAGATTAATAATCTCGAGGCGTAAGCCATGCTGATTAAAAAAGCCTTCAAGCCCAGCAAGCTCTTCGCTCGTTGCGGAATCACGAAGTGTTACCCCACCTTCTGTGAACCATTTTGCGATTTCTTCTGGCGAAACATTATAGGCTTTGGCAACATTAACAATCGCCGTCTCTTTTGTAAAACCGGCTAGTAATTCCCCATTAAACCTTACACGAAAACGCATTGCGCTCGCATCACTATTTTGATTCATTCTTCACTATACCCTGTTTTATTTTGAGTCTTCATTGTGAGTCTTTATTGTCATTCGTTGTTGTTGTACTTATTTTCAATACTATTTTACTGACGTTTCTCATGTTGTCCAACTGAGTTTGCATGAATTACTCAGCTTCACCCCATGGTTTCATCAGCGTATGTGGGATATGAATTTGATCTAAAATTCTGGCAACCATAAAATCGATCATCTCTTCTACCGTTGTCGGCCTATGATAAAACCCTGGATTTGCCGGCATAATTTGCACGCCCATCTGTGATAATCGTAACATATTCTCGAGATGAATCTGATTAAATGGCGCTTCACGCACGACAAGCATTAAGTGTCTGCGCTCTTTGATCATCACATCTGCTGCTCTCTCAATCAGATTATTGGATTGTCCTGAAGCAACTGCAGCAAGCATCCCCATCGAGCAGGGACAAATAATCATGGCGTACGATGTGTTAGAGCCTGATGCAAGCGGTGCAGTCCAATCCTTTTCACTGTAAAGATGCATAAGATCGGGATCGGTAATATCAAATCGCGCCATCAACCGTTTTTTCTGTTCCGCAATATTATTGCCAAGATGAATATCCATCTCAAGACTTAGCACCATGAGCGCTGCACTTGTAATCAGGATATTCACAGGATAACCCCTTTGCACTAAAACCTCTGCCAAACGGAGCCCATACTGGGCCCCTGAAGCGCCCGATAGTGCGATACTGACACGATCACGCTCCTTAAAAGGCTTCATTGGAGCATCAAACTGTTCACGCATGTGATTCCCTTTCCATCTAAGACTAAAAAACAAAAGCGCTCTATGAAATACTTCTCACAGAACGCTCATAATTTCATCACTACTCAATTCAAAATTGCAATAATTAAGCTTGCTCTTCTGGTGTACAGAGTGTGAAGTCGATATCACGCTCTGTAAAGAGATAACGCTTACCACAGAATTCACAATCAACATAAACGGTGCCATCTTGCTCCGCTAAAATATCTCGCAGTTCAGGCTCACCGAGATGATAGAGCATTGTGAGTGATCTTGCCTTTGAGCAGTTACATTCAAAATGGTAATGCTCTGGTTCAAATACGCGTACAGCCAGATCCTCATCTGTTTCATATAAGCGATAAAGAAGATCATTCGTTGAGAGCGTTAATAGCTCTTCATCCGTCGCTGTTTCTGCCAGTAAAATCGCACGATTAAAGAGATCTTCATCATGAATCTCTCCCGGTAAACGTTGAATCATTAAGCCAGCGGCTGCCTGCTCACCCGTTGCTAAGAAAAGACGTGTTGGCAATTGCTCTGATGTCTCAAAGTAATACTCAATCACTTTCGCAATTGACTCTTCACCGAGTGAAATAACGCCTTGATAAGGTTGTTTGAAATGATCTGCATCGATCGTAATCACAACGCGCCCTTCTCCACATAACTCTTTAAGTGTTGTTAAGCCTTCGACATCCCCATCAATTTTTGCAGTCGCACGGAGTCCATGCAAGTGGTTTACTTGCACAACTAATACGCTCACAGGGCCGTTACCTTCAATTTGAACGGTTAAACGGCCTTCAATTTTAATCGTTGCGCCTAACAGCGCGGTCGTTGCAATAAGCTCACCTAAAATCTTCTCGACATTTTTAGGATAGTTTCGGCGCACTAAATGCTCACGCCAAGTATGTTCTAATAAAACGCGCTCGCCACGGATCGGTAATTGATCGAAAATAAAACGATCTAATTGGTCAACGGTTGTATCTTTAGTATTAATCATGATGTTCCTCTTTATTATCAGTCATCTCTTCAAGTCTCTTCACATTTACCATTAAGATACGTTTATCATCCACATCTAATACCGTAAATCGGAAGCCCTCGATATCTAAGTACTCACCTTTTTCAGGTAGGCTATCAAACTGATCAACCATCAGCCCACCAAGCGAACTATAATCGCCATCTTCATCCACAAGACCGCGTGTATTTAATGTTTGCTCAACGAGAAGTAAGTCACAACTCGCATCGATATTCCATTCTGAATCCGAGATTTTCTCTACAGAGAGCCCCTCATCTTCATCCGGGAATTCGCCGGCAATTGCTTCAAAGACATCTAATAATGTAATAACACCTTGAACGCCGCCAAAGTCATCAGTCACGACCACTAAGTGCGCCTTGCTATCACGGAAGATTTCCATCATTTTGAGAACACTTGTTGAACGGTGCGAGAAAATCACAGGCTTAATACTCTCTTCCTGTACGCAGCCATGCTCGATCAAATCCATGACGATATCTTTCGACCTGGCAACACCTTTAACATTATCTAAAGCGCCATCACATATCGGAAACTGATTATGGGGATTCTCACTCATACTTTCAAGGAGCTTCTCTTTAGAATCTTGGACATTGATCCATGAGATCTCATTTCGCGGCGTCATGATTGAACGAATAGTACGCTCGCCGAGGGTTAATACCCCGCTCACCATGTTGCGCTCTTCTTCTCCAAAAAGAATAGGTTCTTCTTCCGATTTTTTCTCTTCGCTCTCTTCATCATCGGACTCTTCAGGTTCATTGCCGAGCATTCTCAACACCATATTCGCCGCGCGCTCTCGTCTTGAATATTGGTTATAAACACTCTCTTGTTTTCGATAGATCCATTGATTTACTATCTCAATAAAGAGCGAGAATCCAATCGCAGCATAGATATAGCCTTTCGGGATTTCAACGCCAAAGCCTTCGGCAACGAGCGTTAAACCGATCATCAATAGGAAGCTTAAACAGAGAACTACGATCGTTGGGTGCTTATGGACGAACATCGTGAGTGCTTTTGCAGCGAAGATCATCATTCCCATTGAGAGCGTAACGGCTAATACCATTACCCAAAGATAATTGGCAATACTCGTTGCCGTAATAACGGCATCAAATGAGAATACCGCATCCAAAACAATTATTTGAATGACGATCGGCCAGAATTTTGCATAGGTTTTTGATTTTGCACCAAGCTCAACTTCCCCTTCGATTCGCTCATGCAACTCTCTCGTTGCTTTTTGAATCAAGAAAAATCCACCCAAAATCATTATAATGTCTCGATACGAGAAGCGATCGAACAAAACGGGTTCTGTTAATGTTATGAGCCATGTCATAATAGACAAAAGGCCAATACGCATAATGAGCGCCAGTGAAAGACCGATTACACGCGCTCTATTTCTTTGTTGGGGTGGAAGTTTATTGGCAAGAATTGCAATAAAGATAAGGTTATCAATTCCTAAAATCACTTCTAACAGTAGAAGTATGAGGAGTGATACCCAAACTGATGGATCCACTAGGGATCCCAAAAATACTTCCATGATTCTCCTTCTAAGAATGTATGGTATTTAAGATTATATAAATAGTAACCATTTTACACGAATTTTTTAAGAGTTTAATAATAAAAAGAAGCAAATACCTGATGACTGAAATGACAAAAGATTTAAAAGCACATACACCGATGATGCAACAATATTGGGAAATCAAAGCACGATATCCCAATATGCTCCTGTTTTACCGCCTCGGGGATTTTTATGAGCTCTTTTATGATGATGCCAAAAAAGCTGCTAAGCTCCTCGATATTACGTTGACTCAGCGCGGAAACTCTGCCGGAAGCCCCATTCCTATGGCAGGAATCCCCCACCACTCTTCTGAAGGCTATTTAGCCCGACTATTAAAGCAAGGCGAATCTGTCGCAATTTGTGAGCAGGTGGGAGAAGTCACGGGGAAAGGCCCTGTTGAGCGAGATGTTGTACGGATATTAACGCCCGGCACTTTAACGGATGATTATCTCTTAGATGCAAAAAACGATAGTATTACCGTGGCGCTTCATCACGTCGATGATAAATGGCTCATTGCTTGGATCAACTTGGCGGCCGCTGAATTTTCCGTGATTCCGCCCTTATCGGTTGACGCGATGACCGCAGAGCTACTACGCATCAAACCCTCTGAAATTGTCGTGAGCGAATCCTTAAAAGTGCCGGCAAAAATTCGTAATTTATGCCACTTTACCCCCTTTCCCGATTGGCATTTTGATCAAGCTCGTAACTACACGCTATTATGCGAGCACTTTAAAACGCAAAGCTTACAAGGATTCTCGCTTGAGCAGGATCATCTCGGCATTCATGTTGCCGGCGCGCTTTTAACCTATGTGAAAGAGACGCAGAAAGATCCACTCAGTTATATTAATCAAATTACACTTGAATCCATTGATGACTCTGTCATTTTAGACATGACAACGCGCCGCAACTTAGAGATCGAACGTACACTTTATGGCGAAACCAACAACACGGTACGCGATCTTTTAGATGAGTGCCAAACGCCGATGGGTTCACGACTTCTCTCACGGTGGCTCAATCGTCCGCTTCGCGATCATAAAGTCCTCAATGAGCGTCTTGATCTCCTTGAATCCTTAGAGACAAAGCAGCGCCATGAATCTATTCGTGAAGCGCTGAGCAACGTCGGCGACTTAGAGCGTTTAGTGACTCGAATTGTGCTTAAAACAGCACGCCCAAGAGATCTCACACAGCTTCGGAAGATCCTGCAAAATACACCAGAGATTGCAGCTGAGATTCATAATAATCCCGATCTTGTGAAGATCAACCCTATCTGGTTGGAATGGCTTCGCCCACAAGCTGAACTCTGTACATTACTTGAAACTGCGATTGTGGATGACCCACCGCTTTTGATTCGAGATGGCGGCGTGATGAAAACAGGCTATGATGCCAATCTTGATGAGCTGATTGAACTCAGCACAAAGGGCGATCAATTTCTGTTAAATCTTGAAGTCACGGAGCGTGAACGCCTCGGCATTCCAACGCTTAAAGTCGGTTATAACCGCGTGCATGGTTATTACGTGGAAGTATCGAAACTCCATAGCGCAAAGGTGCCGACAGAATATGTGCGCCGCCAAACACTTAAAGATGTGGAACGCTATATCTATCCTTCTCTTAAGGAATTTGAAAATAAGATTCTCTCAGCAAAAGAGCGCTCTCTTGCACTTGAAAAAGCACTCTGGGATGAGTTACTTGAGAAAATCGAGCCGCATCAAACGGATCTGCGTCTACTCAGTGAAGCACTTGCGAATATTGATATCTTTATCACTCTCGGCAGGTTGAAAAATCGCTACAATTGGTGCCGTCCTGAATTTAGTAAAAAGATCGGCATTGAGATCAAAAAAGGTCGTCACCCTATTGTTGAGCGGACATTAACACGCCCGTTTATCCCGAATGATCTCTCTATCAATCCGCAATCGAATATGCTGATCGTCACCGGCCCCAACATGGGTGGTAAATCAACCTATATGCGCCAAACTGCACTCATTGCCTTAATGGCGCATATCGGCTCATTTGTACCGGCAGAAAGTGCGATTATTGGCCCGATTGATCGTATCTTTACCCGCATCGGCGCGCAAGATGATCTCAATTCTGAGCAATCAACCTTTATGGTCGAGATGACAGAAACTGCAACCATTCTCAACTACGCAACCGATCAAAGCTTAGTATTAATGGATGAAGTAGGACGCGGAACTTCCACGCTTGATGGCTTATCCCTTGCCTGGAGCGCAGCTGTGTATCTCACTGAAAATGCGAAAGCCATGACAATCTTTGCCACACATTACTTTGAGATGACAGAGCTTGAAGAGATCTACGCGTCTGTGAAAAACTTACATCTCGATGCCGTAGAATATAAAGATGAGATTATTTTCATGCATGAAGTAAAACCCGGCGCAGCATCGAAAAGCTATGGCTTACAAGTTGCGGCACTTGCCGGCGTTCCGAAAAAAGTGATTGATTCCGCAAAAGCCAAACTTGCAGAACTTGAGCAGAGCTTTGAAGCCGCCTCTGTTCGCAATATTGAAGGCCTGCGTAAAGATACGGATACAACCCAATCCTCACCAATCAATAAAACACCCGAAAAAGAGAGATCAGTGGCAATAAAAGCGGCTGAGTCAAGCCCACAAGCGCAGCTGCCACTCTTTATGGAAGCGCTTCCTTCTGAAGTGGAAGAAGAGATTAAAGCGATTGATGCCAATGATCTCACGCCAAGAATGGCACTTGATCTTATTTACGCTTGGCAGAAAAAGCTTCGCTAACTTGCCGCGCACGATAACACCTGCGCTTATAATAACGACCTTGCAGTATACAATTCTGCAAGGCTTATAAAAAATAACATCCAAGCTACACACTCACTGAGGAATTTACTATGACACAGCTACTCAATTATAAAGTCACTGAACCCGAAGTAAAAAAACATGATGTCCCCATTCTGCTCATGCATGGATTATTCGGCGATATGAATAATCTTGGCATGATAGCGCGCGGTTTAGAGGAATATACGACCATTCAAATCGATGCGAGAAACCATGGTGAATCCTTTCATAGTGATGAGATGAATTATGATGTGATGGCTGAAGATATCGTCAATCTACTCGATCATCTCAATATTGATAAAGTTATTCTAATCGGCCATTCTATGGGCGGAAAAGCGGTGATGAATGTCACTAAAATGATTCCTGAAAAGATCGATAAAATCATTGTAATTGATGTCGCACCGGTTGCTTACAGTGAACGCCGTCATGATGAGATTCTTTCAGCACTCAAAGCCGTTGCCGCAAGCGGGATTACCGATAGACGTAAAGCGGCTGAACTCATGGCGGAATATATTACTGAGGGCGATTTCGTTATTCAATTTTTGCTGAAATCTTTCCGTAATGGCGCCTTTAGATTCAATGTCCCTATTTTAGATGAAAAATATGAAGAGATTACGGGCTGGGAACTGATTCCGCAGTGGCACGGCAAAGCCTTCTTTATCATTGGTGGTGATTCTGATTACGTCAAAAAAGCCTATCAAGAAGAGGTACAAGCGCAGCTCCCCAATGCTTCAGCTATCATCATCGCCGGCGCCGGTCACTGGGTTCATGCTCAAAAGACTGATTTGGTCGTCAAAGCAATTTTATCATTTCTCGACAAGAATCCTTCATAGATATAAATCTAAACGTGTTCAACAAATAGTGTCGATCTAGCTCGGCAAAAAAACGTTGATACTAAAACAAAAAAGAGAGCATCTTCCAAGTACCCATAATGCAACAGGTACTTAGAGGATGCTCTCTCATCATATCAGCGCCGATTAAATCAGCCTATTGTTCACCCAATATAATGATCCCCCAAAAGAATAGGAAACGCTGATATCGATGCATTCAATCACCGATGAAATTACCATTCACGCAATCTCATCGCATCTTCGATTTCGATCTCAATTTTGTAATGATCTAAAATCATCTCGATGCTTGCGCCAATCGAATCACGTGCAACCGTTTCAAACTCACTGCCGTTCTCTTCAAACACAGCAGCTAAATCGTTGAGCTGAAGCGTCACAAAATCAAGCTGCTCTTGCGCTTCTTCATGCGTATCTTCATCACTAAAGTATTCCACAAGCTCAACCGCTAAAAGCTCTTGTACTTGCTCCACCAAAAAGTCTGGGAAATAGTCATCTTGATACATCTCTTCTAAAAGTGATTCAATTAATGCACTGCTCATCATTTCATCCTTGTTTCATCTATGTGTTTGATCGATTAGTTTGATCTGTTAAATCGCCGGGATTGAACCCGATATTGATATCCGAATAATGGGAAAAGATTTTAGACCTTTTCACCCTAAAGGACAATCGTTGATTCTGAGAAAGATAGGATGATTTTCAAGCCAAGAGCACTTAATAGACTCCGTTTATTTAAATATTATCATCCGCCATTGCCGGCATAATGATCTCTTTGACACATGTCCCCTGCGAAGTTCCGGCAATAAACGTAATGGCAGACAATACATCTTGAAGCGGAATTAAAGTGCGGTTACTCCTCTCTAATACTGCATCAACCGGCATATCGATCTCAAACTCAGTGGCTAAGTATCCTAAATTCAAAACGGTCACGCCAATATGATCTTCTCGAACAATCTCCCGTAACGATTCCGCCATGCCTTTCAGCGCGAATTTAGATGCCGAAAATACCAGCTCTTTACCGTTATGATTCGGTAACGCCCAAGTTGATCCGATTAAAATAACTTTGGCATTCGGAGATAACCGCAAGTTTGGCAACAATGCCTGGATATGCAAAATAGCAGAAGTCACATTCGTGGTAATCATATTGACAATCTCGCTTGCCGGCACAGATTCAAAACTATAATCTTCTGTAAAAGCCTTCTCTTCCCACAGCCCAACATTATAAATCAGTAGATCAAGCGGCTTATCGCCCACTATTTCGGCGACTATTTTTGTCGAAATCTCCGGTAAGCTAAGATCCGCCTTAATCCAATAGCTACTTTTCGCCTCATTGATAAAAGAAGGGTGACTACGCGCCACGCCATAAATTACATCCCGATTCGTTGGAATATTTTTAAATATCGCCGCGCCAAGCCCCTGGCTCACGCCATATACCAAGATATTACGCTCTACTTTCGTATCATTCACAAACCTATTTTCATCACTCATAATCAATCCCTTCTCTTATATCAAACTGATAACTATGAAAATGATCGTACAACCTCAAGTAGACTTGAGGTCAAGAAAAGATTTGCCTTAATATTCTCCAAAAATTTCCATTGACAATAATGCCTATAAAGCTCTAAAATACACCTCTGCAACAAAATGCCGAAATGGTGGAATGGTAGACACGAGGGATTCAAAATCCCTTGCCGCGAGGCGTGAGAGTTCGAGTCTCTCTTTCGGTACCAAACTTTATAAAAATGCGTCTGATAATCAATAGATTACAGGCGCATTTTTTATTGCAAGGGACACTAAAGGGATACTTTTTCATGCGCTTTTAACTCGAAAGCCTAATTCATTTTCCCCCTTACCTTTTATTACATTTATGTGATATTATTTTAAAGATCTAAATCTTAATCAACATAATCGGTATTATGAGATATGACTACATCACAAAAAAAGAGGGATCAGGATCTAATGAAAAAACAATATATCGTCATTGAAGATCACGTATCAGAATTTCCTAACCCCATTCATTTTTCTGCAGGAGATTCCCTGATTGTGGGTGAAGAATATGTCAGCGATGAAGATTGGGATAATTGGCTATTTTGTTCATTTAATGATTTGAGTGGCTGGGTTCCAAAACAACTTATTGAATTCATTACCCCAGATTCCGGCATAGCCAAAGACAACTACACCGCTTCAGAACTCAATGTTAAAAAAGAAGATTCAATCATTGGTTTTAAAAAAATGAATGGCTGGGTTTGGTGCGAGAATACAAAAACAAAAGAACAAGGCTGGATTCCTGAATCACATTTAAAAGAAGTTGTATCATATTAGTTTTTAAATACAAAAATGCCAGGACTCATGAATCCTAGCATTTAATATTCTATGTTAAGCGATTAGGGCTAAGATTGATCTGTAGATTTATCTTCTTACTTACCAGATGGTGTATCTGTTGGCGTGTCTTCGCTAGGATTATTATTTGATTCGTTGACTGTTGGCGCCACAACTTGAGCGGTTGCATTCATTGTGGTTGATGATTTCTGAAATTTACCCAAATAACTGACTCCTCAGATTAATCATTAAACACGTTCATGATAATGGTTGAGACTACTGCCACTCAATATCAATAAATACATGTTTTTATTAGGTAATTTCAAAGTTTAAACTAGACATAATCACCCCCTCAACTTTCTAAAACCTTACTGTATCGTGCATAAAAAAGGAGAAATTTTCATTCTCCTTTGATTGAAAGACTTTACAAAGAAACACTATAAAGCCTCTTATCACAAATAGTGTTTATTGATGAAGCGCATTGACCTGCTCTGCTGTCACATTGCCTTCTAAACCGCCCCATTGTGTTCTTAGGAAGTTTACAAGTTCCGCAATTTCGCCATCACTCATTTCTGTGACAAATGCCGGCATGGATTGAAGGCGTTCTTCATCTGGGAAGGTTTGCCATGGCAAACCATCTAAAATTGCGACAATAAGATTTCGGCTATCAGGATTCATAACGGTGCTGTTACCGACTAAAGGTACTGATACATTCGGCTTTCCTGTACCGTCGATATTATGACAAGATGCGCACATCGTGAGATAAGTATCATAACCTGCACCCTGTAACCCTTCTGATTTAGAGGTGACTACTTTTGGCTCGGGCGGATTATCACCTAATAAGAACGTCGCTATCGCGTCGACATCTGCCTCATTCAGTTGACTTGTACTATTGTGAATAACCAAGTACATATCACTAAATGCCGATCCTTGCGGCGCTAATCCTTTTGAGAAAAACTGTGTGAGATTATCTTTATCCCAGCCTCTTTCTGCAAGTCCTTTAGGTGTTAAATTCGGGGCTGAAAAACGCCCTGCAACATTACCCTCAAACATTTTATCTCGCTCAATATTGCCAAACTCGCCCATTGGCGTATGGCACATTGCACAATGTCCGAGCGTATTGACAAGATATTCCCCTCGCTTCCACGCATCTGATGAACCTATTGATACGGCCGGCAATGGCTTTTTATCTAAAAAGAGCATATTCCAACCCATCATTAATGCGCGCTGATTATAAGGAAATGACATCTGGTTTTCAGGCGCTGCCACATCTATCGCCGGAATCGACATAAAGTATGCATACATTGCATCTGAATCTTCACGCTTAATATCCACAAAGTAAGGATAAGGCATCGCAGGATAGAGATTACGATGAATCGGAGATACCCCTTCCGTCATAGATTTATAGAATTCATCAGATGTCCAGCGGCCAATCCCAAAATCAGCAGAGGGCGTTATATTACTACTATAAATCGTACCAAATGCCGTATCTAACGCATAACCACCGGCATATAACGCGCCATTTTGTGTCGTATGACAAGAAGCACAATCGGCAGCTGCGACAAGGTATCGGCCTTTTTCAACTAACTCCGGAGTGCTATTCACGACCTGCTTCGGTGCTGTTGGTTTACGTCCTTCCATCCAATTTAAGACAATGATTACTATCAGTATTAAAAGCACTAACAGTAAAATGACTTTTAACCATTTTCTATTCTTCATAATATTAGTCCTTAATTAATCCCGGGGTATTAAGAACAACGTCTTTTACCGCATCATAATAACGAACATAACCCGTACAACGGCAAATATGTGGATCAAGTGCATCCATAATGGATTGCTCTAATTCCGCTTTTGCAATCGGTTCACGCATGAGTTTTTCCACAAAAACAGTCGTCGCATTCACAAACCCCGGCGCACAATAACCACATTGGAACGCAAAATTATCGACAAAAGCTTGCTGAATCTGAGAAAGCTTCTCTTTTTCCGCATCACTGCCCTCTTTCTGCGCGATCCCTTCAATCGTTCTGATCTTTTTTCCTTCAAAAAAATGCGCACCGGTAATACAGGTTCTCAGCTCTTCGCTCGTGCCATCAGGATGATCTAAAATCAATACGCAAGCATGACAAATTCCCTGCCCACAAGCCATTCTTGTGCCTGTTAAATCAAGATATTCATGCAGAAAATCAAGCATTGATAAGCCAACAGGAACTTCCATCGGCCCCACTTTTGTGCCGTTAACAGTCAATTCTAAAGGTTTATACGTGATTGCCATTTAAGACCTCCAATACTTCATTCGGACGAATAGGATGATGATAGAAATAGTGACCCGTTGCATCTGCAACCGCATTAGTAACAGATCCGACAATCGAGATCATCGATAATTCTGCCATCCCCTTAGGAGGATCAGTATCCGATAATGCCGGTAATACTTCTCGTGTCTGTTTCCATACAGCTACTTCACTTGCAAGGGGAATATGATAACGGTTAAAGTTCCATGTCCCATCTCCCGGCCCGTCTTCGTATTGCGGCAATAGTTCATATAAAGCATGACCAATTCCCATTGCCACTCCACCTTCTAATTGCCCAGACACTAGTTGTGGTACTATCACATTTCCACACTCTACAACGGTATGATGGTTTTCAACCTTAATCTCACCCGTTGCTTCATCTACGGATAATTCAACTACAACAGCTAATGCACTATAATCAGTAACGCCGGCATTATCTCGTTGTACCAATGGATAAAATACCGCAACACGATCATGGAAATCATACTTATCTTTTGCACCCCAGCGTAGCGATAACCCATCTAAAGGTACCCGTACAATCTCATCTCTAATCTTGAAGTCAGCATTCGCCCACTCCCAACGATTGTACCCATGTCCTGCTGCACCCGTTAAACCATCCATCTCGTAAACACGTTTCGCTAGTTGCGCCAAGGTTAATGGTTGCAAACCATCAGCTGTCAATCCTGCTTCTGTCCAACGCGCATCTTCTCTACGAACAGTAAGAGATCGGTACTGCCCACCATCTATTCCTTCTGACCAAATTGATACTGCTGCCGGCCAAATCCCTTGATCAAAGATAACGCGTCCAACTTCAGATGTGATATGTGAATAATAGTACGCAGAATTACTAGCGCCTGTAGAGGTGCTATGCGGTGTCCATAAAGGATTTTTAGATAACTCATCTTGTTTTTCTTGCGTTAAACTACCATCTACCTTTGTTGTCATTGGCAAATCAGGCCATTCAATCATGCCAAAATGCGCATGATCTGCCGGTACGCCAAACCACTTTGCACACACAACGGATTGCGATGTCGCCATACCCGTTCCAACCTCTAGGCCACTATGCCATAACGTAACTTGGCCATCTTCTGCAAGCTCAATTCTTGCAAAAGCGGCCTCATCCCCAGAGCCAAAATCTGCCTGTGTACAACCAATACCAATTCCCAATCGTTTACCCGGATTTTCTTGTTGAAACTTAGCTTTTCGTGCTGCTCTATCTTTCCAAATTGGATGTTCCGCACATTTACTCAGAGCTTCTCCACCTCGCATCATTCCCGCAGGTATTGCACCTTGCGTATTCTTCATTCCCGACTTCATAAGATTTTTAAGTCTAAATTCCACCGGATCTACTTTTAAGATTGAAGCAGCTTCATCTATTAAGGTGTCAAATGCCGGCATTGTCTGAAATGCCCCATACCCCCGATTTGATCCAGCTATCACTGATCGAGTCGCATTGCCGACACCAATAATGCTACTTTTCGGTACATAATAGATTCCTTGAACGCCAGTACAGCCTACCGCTGTCACACCCGGAGTATAGTTACAACGACCACCACCATTTAACTGAAAATTACTGTAAAGAGATTCAATTTTATGCGTCTTCTTGTTTACAGCTACTTTAAAATGCATATCGAATGGGTGACGCTTAATGCCACTTTGGAATTGTTCATAGCGATCATTAGCGAGTCTTACGGGGCGACCTTCTCCATATAAAGTTGCGACAATACCTAGCATTGGTACCATTGCTCTTGCTTTAGTCCCGTAACCAACTGTTGTACAGGGATGAAAAAATAATTTCTTAAAAGGAAAGTTAGATGTTCCGATAATATGCACGATTGATTCAGCAACTTGAGGCGGCGTTTGAATCCCCATCACAACATGTAGAGATTCAGTTTCCGCATCATACCAACAGTTAGAGTTATCTGGTTCCATTGCGCATAAATCTACAGACTGTGAATAGAGCTCTCTATCGAGTACCAACCAATCGCTAGGTGGATTATCTAATTCACTCTCAATCTGTTCGGCGTAAAGCATTCCATCTTGCTGTAAACTCCCACCCTCTTTACCTGAGGGCCAAAATGGTCGGAATTTTTTATAACCTAATGGTTCAATTGTTGTATATTTCATTGCGGAATAGATATCTGGATCCAACGGGTTTTCCGCTCCTACTCTTACGCTACGAAAAGTTGTCCATGGATCTCTTTCTAAAAACCCCGTTGTTTCTCCATAAAGAATAATATCTTCTTTAAACTTTAATGTATCTTTCGCAAAGCGATATCGTGCAAAATCTTTATAAATTAACAATGCGACTTCTTGCCCTAAATAAGCAGGCGTTTTCCCTTTTGGCAGTAAAAAGTCTTCACCATAAAATCTTGGGAGTGTAATATTATCGCGCGCTAAATCTTCAGATGTAATAATTTTATCCGGCATTAACCCATCTTCTAAAATTGAAAGATCAAAGCCCACATATGTTTTATCTGCACGCGTTACCCTTAATATCATTGCATGTGATTGCTCTTGCGGCCAATGCGGCATGTCTTTTGCACGTATATCAAAAGCAAATACCTTTTGCCCTGTAATTTTGGCATGCGCATCGATACGATTACGAACTTGTTTAGTCACAGGATCCCAATTCGGAGACTGTAATATATTATTTTCAAATAATGTAGCAAAGGCTTTACTAAAAGGTGCAGCAATATAGACGGAAACGCCGCCGATTACTATCGTCTTTAGAAAGTCCCTGCGTGAAAAACCCGTATTGCTCACACTAGCCTCCTTACAATCTCACCACTAGTAAGATCTATCTATTTTTCTTGCTCATTAAAATACAACTACATTTTATCTTTATTATTACTGCGGCTGCCTTTATAAAAATGTTATAGAAACAAAGCTAATATTAAACAACCACATTATTTATATATAATCTTACATCTATGTAAAATATATTCAATATTACTTGCAAAAAATAAAATTAGTTGATTTTAGGTAATAAAAAATCCCAAAAGAGACCTATAATTATTGATCTCTTTTGGGACTCCAATGGCTTACTTATATCTAGCGAATGTAGGGGCCATATTGATTATCATGGTGCGCACTTTCAGTTGCCATCCATACAATTAAGATAATCCAACCGATAATTGGAATGAGTGCAATTAGCTGCCACCACCCTGACTTGCCAATGTCATGTAAACGTCTTGCTCCTAACGCCAATGAGGGGATAAGTGTCGCTAATCCGTACAACATATCCACGAAAGATAAACCAATCGTTACTGCTAAAGCGTAATCAATGACTACACAGATGATTGATGCTAGAAAGTTAAATAATACAAAGTACCAATAACCACGGCGTTGTGTTCTTCCTTGGAAGGT
Source organism: uncultured Ignatzschineria sp. (assembly GCA_947632245.1). Taxonomy (GTDB): domain Bacteria; phylum Pseudomonadota; class Gammaproteobacteria; order Cardiobacteriales; family Wohlfahrtiimonadaceae; genus Ignatzschineria. Next base: position 17,495 of record CANRON010000023.1, read on the forward strand.
TGCATATTTTCTAAAGGCTTCTAAATACCAATTAAATGCATTCTCTTGTTGTACTCCATTCATAAACATAGTCCTTAAATTTTATTTAAATTATTTCAAGAATTAATACCCACTAATTCTGGACAACATTATACATAAAACCTAATTAAATACATTTAAAAAGAGCGGGCTTAACATTACCTTTTATAGTAATGTTTTTATAGGGATAACTTTAAGGCGCTAATCCTGCAAACCCCATTAAATCCTTATAAAACATTCTCGCACTCAAACGATAACCGGGTGCACTCAGATGAACTTTATCTTTCGAGGCGAGCTCTTCACGTTCCCACTGCTCGATACTACATGCCCCGCCCATCGCTTTTTGCCAATCCCAAAAGAGTACGCGCTCTGATTTTGCTACGCGTTGTTGAACCTCTTTTACAATTTCATATGATGGCGGTTGTCTATCTGCGCATGATCCACCTGCGTTACGCATCATCGCATCTGCCGGACTAATCAATAAAATAGCGGCTTTCGGTAAGCGCATACGGATATCCCGAATACTATCGACAAGGTTACGGCGATAATCATCAGCATTAAAAACATCATTAAAGGCTTCATTGGTGCCGTACTCTAAAATCACAAGATCACTCTGAGTTGCCGATAGTTCTGTAAACCACTCTGGAGACCAACGATTCCATATTGTGAGCTGCGCACCATTTGTCGCGATAGAGGATACAATTGCACCCGGCTTTTGGCTCTTTTGAAGCCATAACCCCCCGATCTCCAAGCCGCGCTCTTCCGCTACAAGCTTCATCGGCATGCGCGTTCTTGCACTCAATGTCTGCCATCTCCCATTGCCGCTAAGCGCATTGATGAGGTTTAAACGTCCGTGATCATCATAGATCGCAAGTGGCTCCATGCCTCTGGCTTTTGTCACAATACGCACATCCCATAATCCTGCACCGCGCTCTGGGTTATTGAGCATGACATCAATATAGCCACCAGTACGAAGGGGGGATGCGATATATCCGCCCATCGGAAAATCTAAATCACTTTGGGTTCGGCTACTTTGAAGGTTCCAGTTATTACTCTTCCATGAAACCTCAGCATTGCGCTGACCCCGAACCGTCATAGGCGTTACCCAGCCAATACCGGCATTACCTAATCTCGCTTGTAATTGATCACGTAATGTTCCCGTAAAGAAATCCGCAGCTGAATGGGAATCTCCAAATTGAGTCACTGTTAATACAGTATTACCGCCTTGAGAAAGCATCTGCATTTTTTGTTTTAATACGTTGGCATTGCGATCACCATAATCTGTAATGCCGGGGCCAATCTCTTTATGATAACTACCGAGATCATCTGCACTACAGCCGGCAATTAACAGCACGCCAGCCACTAATAGCCAATTACTGAATAACTTCATTTTAATCCTTTAATTTACTCTGTATACCAGATATCTAAAACCTCTGGATATATCTGTGTTGGTTCTTCGGTTTTTGCATCTGAAGGGGCTATTTCTGTCCCATCTGCCCACTGCAATTGATTCTTTTGAATAGGTGTAGAGGGTGACTTCGGCGTTACAGGTACGGGAATTGTCACATCTTTTGCAGCAGTTTCCGCCTGCGTTTGTGCCGGCACTTTAGGTGCTTCGACTTTTACCGCATCTGCTTTCTCTTTTTCACGGCTTATTTGAGGCATGTCCTTTTGTAAATGCTCCCTCACCCCTTTATCATCACTACTTTTGGATGTAGAAACTCTTTTCGGTACTTCCGGTACTTCTTGCGGAATCGCCTCTGGCTTTATTGCCACGGCGGCATCCTTTTCCTTTACGCGCTCTTTTGCAGCAATAGAAGCCTCTTTTTCGACAGCACCATCTTTATGATCCCTCTCTTTATCAGCGCTATCTTGCGCGAAGTCTTCAGTGGACTCAGGTTCTGGGCGAATAATCGTGAATGCTTCAATCACACGCTCACTAATCAAGCGTTGCCCTGTTGGTGTAAAATGAATACCATCATTAGTTCTGACCTTTTGACTGCCCTTTTCCGATTGTACATAGGCATTATAAGCGTCATCACTACAGCCTAAAATGTCACTTGTCGGAATGTATGTCCCATTAAACTTCTCTACCTCAGATTGATAAATCGTATTGAGATAAACCATATCTTTATGGAGCTTATCTTTACGCATACATGGCGCACCTAGCCAGATAACGGGCAGATTATATTGATGAGCAGATAATAAAATACTACGGATTCGCTCACGATACGCGCGCTCCCACTCAGCCGTTTTAAATCTCAAATAACTTTTTCGCCCAGGAACTGGGAAATCCCAAGGATCATTCGCGCCTAAATAGACAATCACGCCTTTAATGCCGGCATCTTTTTGCAAAGTTTCAGCCACAACTTTAGGCCAGTTAAAAAAGTTCGGATATGCAAGCCCAGTACTTTGTTTACTTAAATCCACACCATCGATATTATCACTCTTATAAAGCGTTTGGCGGACCCGCGGCGCAACGCCTTGCATAAGAGAATCACCTACAAAAAAGAGCTTATCGCCGGCTTCTAATACAACATCTTCCGGCAACTGCGGCACATTGGGTCCGGCAATCGGTCTTGTTTCATCTGGCTTTAAGAATCGATAAGGATCGGCATTTTGCGCTTCTATTTCTGCTAATTCGGCTGCTTTTCTTGCCGCTTCAGCGTCCTTTAAAAGCCGCTCGGCCTTCATTTCTTCAGTCTCTATTTTTCCCGACGTTTTTGGGGCTTCTGTCGTATTAATGCCGGCAATATTGATTTCCTCCGTATCCTCAGCTTCATCTTGCCCCAAGATCATCCGCTCGATTGCCATCAAGGGAGAATCGGCATGATAAGTCTGCATCCAATAGATATTCACAGATTCACGAAATATAAAAAGGATGCCAATGACTGTAATTATCAGAATATAAGCAACTTGTAATCTTTTCATCATCCCCTCCTTAGAAACTTGCATAGATAAATTGTGGAATCCCTGATGGTGCAAGGAATATAGCGCCCCATAAGATCGCGATATAGAGTGCCGGCAATAAAATCCAAGGTACCTTTTTGCTATATTTCACAAAGAGATCGGGGACTTTGACAAAGTGTGGATAGATGAAGAAAATTACAAAAGCTACAGAAAGTAAAATACCAAGCGTATGATAAGGGAATGCCTCTAAAGTGAAGTTCATAAAGAGCGCCTGAATAAAGCTCGTGGAGTCTTCAAAAGTAACGCTTCTAAAGAAAATCCATCCTAAACAGACATAATTGAAGGTGAGAAAGCGATTAAAATAGAGCATCCAACCGCTTGAATCTTGTTTGAAGTAATTCTTAATATCTTCTTTACTCATGCCGGATGCGCTGAGCTTTTTGGATTTCCACTCATCTTTAATATTCAAAAACACAACACCAAGCCCATGAATTGCGCCCCAAATTAGAAAATTTAAAGTTTCACCATGCCAAAGACCAGACAACACCATCGCGATCATCACGTTGATCTGCATTCGGGTAAAGCCTTTACGATTTCCCCCCAGCGGAATATAGATATAGTCCTGAATCCAGCGCGAAAGGCTGATGTGCCACATGCCCCAGAATCGCTTTAAACTACTCGCTAAATAAGGCGCCATAAAGTTGACCGGCAATTTAAAGCCCAGAAGCAGTGCAATACCGGTGACCAGATCGGTGTATCCCGAGAAATTGAGGTAGATCTCTACGGCATACGCATAAACGCCAAGTAAAAGCGAAACGGTATGAAACTCACTCGGATTATCAAATACCGGTTTTACCCATGCTTGAGAGAAGAAAGAACTGAGCCAATAGACTTTGATAATCGCTAAAATAATGAGCATAAAAGCACGATGCCAATCGATCACATCCCGAGGAGAATCTGCTTGAATTTGCGGCATAAATTCATTCGCGCGATTAATTGGCCCGGCAATCACACTCGGAAAGAAAGAGAGGAAAAGCGCAAAATCAAAGAAGCTTACAGGCTTCATCTCTTTTCGGTAAATCGACACGAGATAACTCATCGAATGGAACGTATAGAAAGAGATTCCGATCGGGAGAATAATCTCTGCAACCGGCAATGAGATCTCAATACCGATCTTCGCAAATTGATTGATGAGTTCGGGCGCAAAAAAATTAAAGTATTTAAAAACAGCTAAATTCCCAATAGCGACAACCACAGCGCTCACTAACCATAATTTCGGCCGAGGGCTATAGACTATGCACGAGGATAGTAGATAGATCACTGCCGTATAGCTTCCTAATATCAATGCAAAATTAATATTAAATAACCCGACAATGAGATAGCTGCTGATCAGCAAAATTAAATTTTGAACCGCAACATAGGGTCTAAACGCCCAGTACACCAAAAAAAACAGGACAAATATAGCCCCAAACTCTATTGATAAATAACTCACAACCCAACCTTACTGGCCAATTTAATCATCTGATAATGCCCAATAGCTTCGAGCACGACAAAAACCTTGTAATTTTACCATTATTTCAAGCATCACAATACGCTAAATTTTTAAGAGGATTAAATATCATTGGCGGATATATGCCATGATAAAGGGAATAATGATATATTCATCTGAACTTCATTTGAACTTCAAATAGTACAATTCTATTATCTCATTTCAATAAAGCGTAGATTCAACCACGAAGTGCAACAGATGCATTTTTAGCTAAAAATTCATAAGGTGTTAAATATCCTAGCACCTTT
>CANRON010000024.1 GCA_947632245.1 uncultured Ignatzschineria sp.
GAAGTCGGACGAATGGCAAGCGGCGCATGTTTACTTTGCATTAACCATTTCATTGCTTTAAGCGGAATTCCTGGCGCAGCCCAAGGGGAAGCGTATCCCGGTGAAATCTGACCTGCATTTCCGTAGCTAGTTTCAAGTCCTGCACCATCTTGACGATCGACAACAGTCACTTTAAAACCTTTTTTCGCTAAATAATACGCAAGCGACGTTCCCACCGCTCCACTTCCTAATACTAGTACTTGCATGCTCCAGCTCCCCCTATCGCATAATATTTCTTTCAATCATTGGATTTACCACAATTTTGAAATCATGGTATTTATTCAACCTGCTTATTACAAGGTGATACACACAATATGCACCTAAACACCCCTTTATAAGCAACCATGAATATTATACAGGCTTATTCGCTATTCCCGAAAATCTTTCATGGATACTTGCCCCTTGTCTATTAATGACGATGCAAGATCTGCTTTTGAAACAGATGCTAGTCATTCATAAATAACGCTATAACCATATTTTTCATATAGATCTCTCTCAAAATATTTATGACGATCGTTCTACAGCATTTTTTTAAGCTCTTTTTATCTCCGGCACTTCTATCTTTCACTTTTTATGCTTATAATAATCTCCTTTAGTGATAGGCTAGATCTCAAATGGCGAATGATCCTGATAACACAAGTATTCTATTAATACATTTAATGATTACACTGGGATTACGCTTGATTATCAATACCACCATTTCAGATCCATTTAATGGGATCTTTCCTGCTTCACACCCAACTTTATTGATATGTAAGGTCTATTCAACATCATGTTTGAGTCAATTTTGACAACTATCCAGACAGTTCTCTGGGATTATCTCCTTGTCTACCTACTTTGCGGCATTGGTATTTTCTATACCATCATTCTAAAAGGGATTCAGGTTCGTAAGTTTAAGACCGCATTTAAAGCGCTATTCTCTAAATTTACGCTATCGGGTAAAAAGGCAGATAAAGGCGGAATGAGTTCATTCCAAGCCGTATCGACCGCCATTGCCGGACAAGTAGGTACCGGAAACTTGGCAGGGCCTGCAACCGCAATTATTGCCGGAGGCCCTGGCGCTATTTTCTGGATGTGGGTATCCTCCTTTTTTGGCATGGCAACGATTTATGCTGAAGCGATGCTCGCACAGAAATACAAAACGAAAGATCGCACGGGACAAGCGGTGGGCGGCCCTGCTTATTACATCGAAAGGGGTTTGGGCCTTAAATGGTTAGCGGCGATCTTTGCCGTACTGATCATCGTTGCACTCGGTCTTATCGGCAATATGGTGCAATCGAACTCCATTGCCGCCGCTTTTGAAAAATCACTCTCAATTCCGACTTGGATTACCGGGCTTGTAGTTGCTGTATTAGTGGCTTTTGTGGTCATCGGCGGTATTCGTAATATTGCCGCTTTTACGGAAAAAGTGGTGCCTTCTATGGCCTTTTTCTATCTACTTGGCGCCATTATCGTGCTCGCGATGAATTATCAATATCTGTTGCCAGCATTGAAGATGATCTTTATTGCTGCATTTAATCCTGAAGCGGTATTAGGCGGCGGCGCCGGAATCGCCATTCAACAAGCAATGCGACTCGGGATTGCGCGCGGCCTATTCTCTAATGAAGCTGGAATGGGCTCAACGCCACACGCGCATGCCGTTGCTAAAGTAAAAACGCCGGAAGAGCAGGGATATATTGCCATGATGGGCGTCTTTGTCGTGGGTGTTATCGTCACCTTGACAGGTCTTGTCATTATCACCTCCGGCATTCGCGGCTTTGAGGCCTCAGGTTCCACTAATCCCTCTTTCCTCACATTTTTTGAAGGCCACGGGACTGGCATTACGATTACCCAATATGCTTACGAGATGGTCTTTGGCTCTGTGGGCGGTATTTTTATCGCTTTTTCCCTACTCTTTTTTGCCTTTTCCACCATTATTGGCTGGTATTACTATGCAGAAATGAATGTGCGCTATCTCTTTAAAAGCAGAAGTGCAGTACCCATGTTTCAAATTCTTGCGGTACTCGGCGTATTTGGCGCATCATTTATAAAAGTCGATATCGTTTGGCAATTAGCGGATGTTTTTAATGGATTGATGGTACTCCCCAATATCGTGGCATTAATATTATTAGCGCCAATTGTGGTCATGCAATCGCCGGGGCTTTTATGGCAAAATATTCCGCTTTTAGGCAAAATTCGTATTAAAGCCCGCGTTTAATATAAACAACGCGCAAATTTTTATGCCTCTATTAAAAACAGGGGTTATTGAAAAGCAGTGATCCGTTTTCAAGCATGATCACTGCTTTTTTCATATCTTGAACTCAGGACAACTCTTTGTCATGAAAAAGAGGTACAATCAAACAAATTCAACATAATTGTGAACTCGTGAAAGGAACCGTATGAAACCATTATCTCTTGGCCTTGTTGCCCATGATGCTAAAAAGAAACTTCTCGTTGATTGGGTCGGTGATTATCTCCCTTATTTTCGCCAACATAATCTCTTTGCGACAGGGACAACCGGCACACATATTTTAGAAGCCTATCCAGACCTCACCTTAACCCGCCTTAAAAGCGGACCACTCGGGGGCGATCAGCAATTAGGTTCCATGATCTGTTCAGGCAACCTAGATATGCTTATCTTTTTTACAGATGCATTAACACCGATGCCGCATGATGTTGATGTTAAGGCTTTGATCCGCCTATCAACTCTTTATAATATTCCAATCGCCTGCAATACAGCGACCGCAAGCCTCCTAATGAAGGCGATTTTGATCGATAACGACTACGATCACTAATAGTGATGACATATATCTAAAAAAGGCGTTGAATTTCGTGCAACTCTGAGTGAAGGATAGTAGACTTGATATTTTTTTACTAAAGCAAGGATCCTTCATGAATCAAATGCGAGAACTAACGCTCCGAGGCATAGTCCTCGGGGCGCTCATTACGGTTATATTTACCGCATCAAACGTCTATCTTGGGCTTAAAGTTGGACTCACATTCTCTTCTGCTATTCCCGCAGCGGTTATCTCAATGGCAGTACTCAAGCTCTTCTCCGGTTCCACCATTTTAGAAAATAATATGGTACAAACCCAAGCTTCAGCTGCCGGAACGCTCTCCTCTATTATCTTCGTCATTCCCGGTCTATTAATGATTGGTTATTGGCAAGATTTCCACTTCATGATGACTTTCTTCATCTGCGCAGCTGGTGGAATGCTCGGGGTATTATTCTCAATTCCGCTTCGTCATGTGATGGTTGTGAAAAGCGACCTTCCCTACCCTGAAGGTGTGGCTGCTGCTGAAATATTAAAAGCAGGTTGTAGTGAAGAAACTGATGAAAATGGTAACAGCTCATCAAAAGAAGGATTGAAAGATATTCTCTTTGGCGCAGCCATTGCAGCGACAGTCACTGTGTTCACAAGTGGATTTAGAGTTCTTGCCGGCGGAACCGCCTACTTTGCAACTGCTGGAAAAGCCATCTTCCAAATTCCGATGGGCTTCTCGCTTGCACTGATGAGTGCGGGTTACTTGGTCGGAATTGTCTCTTGTATTGCCATTATCATCGGCGCATTTATGGCTTGGGGTATCGCAGTACCGATCTTAAGTGCGATCGGTGATTTCCCAGAGGGCATGGAATACTCTGCCATCGCCTCAAAAATATGGGCAGAAGATATTCGCTTTATCGGTGCCGGCACACTTGCGATCGCGGCGCTTTGGACATTACTCACACTCTTTAAACCGGTGATTGAAGGGATTAAAATGTCACTCAGTGCGTTAAAAGGCGATCAAGGAAATGCCGCAAACCGCACAGAGCAAGATCTCTCTCCTAAAACGATTCTCCTGATTATGATTGCGATGCTTGTTATCCTACTCGGTACTTTCTACACGTTTATCGCAGATGCGAACCTTTCAACAGGTCTAGCTTGGACGCTTGTCATTATCTCTGTCCTTTTTGCCTTTATCATGGGCTTTTTAGTGGCAGCTGCAAGTGGTTATATGGCCGGATTAGTTGGCTCATCTGCAAGCCCCATCTCCGGCATTGGTATTGTTGCGGTCACAGTTGTGGCGCTTCTTCTCCTTTTTGTGGGCGAAACAACGGGATTGATGGAGATTGAAGGCGGCACAGAATTTGCAACTGCGCTTGCCCTCTTTACAACGAGCGCCGTTGTTGCGATTGCAAGTATCTCCAATGATAACTTACAAGACCTTAAAACAGGTTTTCTCGTCCACGCAACGCCTTGGCGCCAGCAAGTGGCGCTCTTAATCGGCTGTGTGATTGGGGCAATCGTGATTGCGCCGATTTTAGATATCCTCTATCAAGCTTACGGTTTTACGGGTGCGCTTCCACGTGAGGGAATGGACCCGACCCAAGTATTAGCAGCCCCACAAGCAACATTAATGGCGACGATTTCAACGGGAATATTTTCACATAATCTTGAGTGGACGATGATCTTCATCGGCTTAGGGATTGGTGCTGCGGCAATTATTTTAGATGCGATCTTGAAAAAATCCGGTTCAAAATTCCGCCTCCCGGCACTTGCGGTCGGTATGGGAATTTACTTGCCACCAAGCATTACAACCCCGATCTTTATTGGCGGTTTAATCTCATGGTTAGTGAAACGCATTGCCCATAAGCGTCTTGCAAATAAATCACTAGAAGCGCGTAATGAAGCGCACCGTCAAGCGGATCGTAAAAGCGCACTCATCGCTTCAGGTTTAATCGTGGGCGAGAGTATTATTGGAGTCATTCTTGCCGGCATTATTGTTGTCAGCATGAATATTGATGCCGTTCCAGATGATCGTAAAAGTGCTCCGCTTTCTCTCTTAAGCGGCATGACAGATCTTTTCGGTAGCGCAACACCGATGATGCAGCAGCTCTTAGGCCTATTCGTATTTATCATGATTGCCGTAATCTTCATTCGACGCGCAACCTCAGTGATTAAGAAATAATACCAAGTTTAAAATAGCGCATGAAAATATATAGTCATTTCGGTTTAAAAATCTAGAAAGAATTCAGTATTGCTGGCACGAATACCTAAAAAAATGCAAGTATTCAAACCAGCTATGTATCAGCTGATATTAGGCAATTGAAATTTCTTAAACCGATTTCGCTGTAACTTGCATCCAAGATGTTAAAAAGGCTTTGAGAGTTCATTCTCAAAGCCTTTTTTATAATTTGAAATTAGTACTTATACATATCCGTTGATGGTGTAAGCATCGAAATAACTTTTATTATCCCATTCTCTTGACGCTGATGGAAATTACCATTTTTATCCCATCCTCTAGGGGTCGGTGTATAACAGCCGCTCAGGAATACACTCATAAGTAACAATATAATAATTTTTTTCATGATTATTGATCCGCCCCAAAATAAATTAAATATCATATTATTATGTTTATCATTATACTTTAAAAGCATTAAACCGGCTCTCAATAATGTCATAAATTATCAAGGGATGAGGTATTAAACTATTTCCACTCCACTTCTGGAAATGCTGCACGAACACCTGAAACAACCCCCATTCCGAGTTCTTTCATCATCTTCGTAAAGGGATCTTCTTTTTCTGTGAAATCCACTAATACCGGCGCTTGAAAGAGTTCTCGTGCAACTGCTGGCGCCGAACCTAATCCATCAATTAAGCCGAGCGACAATGCTTGCTCGCCATTCCACACTAAACCACTATAAAGTAGCGGATCATTGGGTTGTTTTAGCTTTTCACCACGACCGTTTTTAACCGCTGTAATGAATTGATCGTGAACGCCGCCCAATACTTCTTTCCAAAAATCTGTTTCTGCCGGATTTTGCGGAGAAAATGGATCTAGGAATGCTTTATATTCACCAGATGTATATAAACGGCGCTCGATACCTACTTTGTCGATTAACTCCGTAAAACCAAAGCCTGCCGCCGTCACACCGATTGAACCCACTAAGCTCGCTTTATCTGCGTAGATATAATCAGCAGCTGCGGCAATATAATACGCGCCAGATGCACCAATATCTTCAATCACTGCATAGAGCCTTTTTTCGGGATAGATTTTCTTAAGGCGATTAATTTCATCATATACATAGCCGCTTTGTACTGGCGAGCCGCCGCCTGAATTAATGCGAAGAATAATGCCGGCCGCTTTCGGATCTTTATAAGCACGCTGAAGCCCTGAAATCATTCTTGCCGCACTTGCATCACTATTTTCAGCAATCACACCTTTCACATCAATCACCGCGGTATAGCGATTCACAATATTGCCGGCATCATCAAAGTGAATATTACTGCTATCCATATTACGCCCAGCCATAAGGCCAAGTACTATCAGAATAAAGATCACGCCAAAAAAGAGCTTAAAGAAGATATTCCAACGTCTTCTACGTCTTGCTTCAACGGTCGCAAAGTTAAGCGCATCCGCTAGTGTTTTTGCTAATAGATCATTGCCGACTTGCGCATTTGATCGATTATTTTGACTTCCCATAGCGCCACTACTTAGTCCATCAATACGCGGCGGTTGCCCTTGTTGTGTATCATTCATTCTTCTCTCCCCAAAAAAGCAGGCGTACATCTGTAATGCTACGCATCGCTGTCAATATCAATGTGATGTGGATTTAAAAAAAGCCCTTATTTACATATCAATAAGGGCTTTAGAATCTAAAGTAAGCTTACTTTCTTGGGAGCTTCCCTTTCAGTGCGCCCATCATTTTACGCACCCCCCCACCTTTGAATTTTTTCATCATTCGCTGCATTTGATCAAACTCTTTTAAGAGTTTATGCACTTCCTGAATATTTACACCCGCACCATCTGCGATACGTTTACGGCGAGGGGCTTTGATGATTTTATGATCCGCTCTTTCTGCCGGCGTCATTGAATTGATCATTGCGATTTTTTGCACAAAAATCTTATCATCCACTTTACCTTTAGCTTTCTCGGCAATATCTCCCATTCCCGGTAATTTCGTTAACAGGGTATTGATACCACCCATATTGAGCATCTGCTCCATCTGGGCTTTGAAGTCATTTAAATCAAGACCTTCGCCTTTCTTAAACTTATTCGTGATGCGTTCAGCTTCCACGCGGTCAACTTTTGACTCCATCTCTTCCACAAGCGAAAGAACATCACCCATATCCAAAATACGAGATGCGAGGCGATCAGGATGGAACGGTTCAAGTGCTTCAAGCTTTTCCCCAACCCCTAAGAATTTGATCGGTTTTTGCGTAATATGACGAATAGAGAGCGCCGCACCACCGCGTGCATCACCATCAATTTTCGTTAAAATCACGCCTGTAAGTGGCAGAGCATCATTAAAGGCTTTAGCGGTATTCGCCGCATCTTGCCCTGTCATACTATCGACAACAAAGAGTGTTTCGATCGGATTGAGTACCGCATGGACTTCTTTAATCTCATCCATGAGCACTTCATCAATATGCAGACGACCTGCAGTATCCACGATTAAAACATCGGCGTTCATCAGCTTTGCAGCTTCCACGGCTTTACGGGCAATATCTTGTGGTTTTTCATCTGTTGTTGAGGGGATAAACTCAGCGCCCACTTTTCCGGCAACTGTACGCAGCTGCTCGATTGCCGCAGGACGATAAACGTCGGCACTCACAACCGCAACTTTTTTCTTCTCACGCTCTTTTAAGTAACGCGCAAGTTTACCCACACTCGTCGTTTTACCTGCACCCTGAAGACCGGCCATCAAGATAATTGCCGGCGGTTGCGCACGAAGGTTTAACGATTCATTCGCCTCACCCATAATACTGATGAGCTCTTCGTGAACCACTTTTACAAAAACTTGTCCGGGATTCAGGCTCTCAATAACCTCTCGACCCACTGCTCGCTCTTTGACTTGGGCAATAAACTCACGGACAACAGGGAGCGCAACATCCGCCTCAAGAAGTGCCATACGGACTTCGCGAAGTGCATCTTTGATATTATCATCCGTTAATCTCGCTTGCCCACGCAGCGAGCGCATCGTTTGTCGTAAACGACCGCTTAAATTTTCAAACATAAAAACCCTTTTTAGCTTTTATTTATAATTCTTATAAAATTTCTAGTAAAATCACTGTATAGTTTACTTGAATTAGGGACTTCTTTAAAGTTCCCCACTAGATATAAAAGGTAAGAATCTTAAGACCATGACGTTAGTAACTCTCAATATTGGGCTCTATCTTTTATCTGCACTCTGTTTAACAGGTGCAATGATGAAAAAAAACCAAAAATGGTGGTTGCCACTTAGCTATCTATTGATCATTTCAGGAATTATCATTCAAGGTAAAATCCTCACCGATCAGCTAGCAAGTCAATCATTTGCTGCCATCAGTGCCATTGATGTTCTCTCATTTACCGCGCTTATCATGGTATTGATAGAGCTACCTTACATTAGAAGACATCTTAACACAGCCATTGTCATTTCTCTGTTTGCAACAGGAACGCAAGCGCTGCAACTCTTTAATTATCATGAGATAAGTTTCAGTACGCCCTCTCCTTGGCTGAGTATACATATACTCACCTCAATGATCGCTTACGCTGTCTTACTATTAGCTTCAATTCAAGCACTACTTGTATATCTCAGAGATCGGGCATTACGCCGTAAGAAGTCGATTACCCACCGATTCCCGCCGATTATGCGCATGGAACTACTGTTATTTAGATTACTACTCATAGGCTTTATTGTATTAACACTCAGCCTATTGACGAGCTTTGCCTTCTTTGATCAATGGTTTTCGCCTCATTTTATTCATAAAACTGTTCTCACAGGTCTTGCTTGGGTGCTTTATGGCGGTATACTCTTTGCCCACCATTTCTTTGGGCTTCGGGGCGGACAAGCTGCGAAGTTTATCATTATGACTGCGATTGTCCTTCTTCTCGGCATCACGGGAACACGCTTGATTCAAGAGTATATGTTTGCAACGCCACTCTAAGTTTTTTACGATTTCTGATTTATCTATAGCCTGATCGATTACAATATGACGACAAATACCACATCAAAAGAACAGACTTTTATCCATCACCTTATCGAACTTCGTGATCGCGTAATTCGTGCCGGAATTGGGGTTTTAATCATCTTTGTATGCCTTGTATACTTTGCCAATGATATCTATAACTTTGTCGCAACACCGCTTTTACAGGTACTTCCTGAAAACGGTAAGATGATCGCAACAGATGTAATAGCACCCTTTATCGTCCCTATTAAATTAACACTCTGGATCTCTTTCTTTATTGCGATTCCCTGGGTACTTTACCAAGTATGGGGTTTTGTCGCGCCGGGTCTTTATCAGCATGAAAAAAAGGTCGCGTTCCCGATCATCTTCACAAGTGTCATGCTCTTTTATCTCGGTATGGCCTTTGCCTATTATGCAGTGATGCCTGTGATGTTTAAATTCCTCTCAGGATCTGCCCCCGATGGCGTTGAGATCGCAACAGACATCAGCAAATATCTCTCAACTGTTTTACGCCTATTTTTCTTCTTTGGCGTGGTGTTTGAAATTCCGATCGTATTGGTAATTTTAATCTCCCTTCGTATCATTACAACGTCAAGCCTCATTCAAAAAAGACCCTATATTATCGTGGGCGTGTTTGCCGTATCTGCCGTAGCAACACCACCTGATCCATTTTCCATGATCATCTTTGCATCTGCGGCGCTGCTTCTGTTTGAAATCGGTCTCTATATTGGTAAACGTATTGAAAGACGTAGAGAGGCTCAAGCGCTTGCTGAAGAGAATGATTCAGATTCAACGCTCACAACTACAGAGAATGCAGCAGACTCTGATGAACACAAGTAACTCATCGCTACCCGCAGATCGATAACATCCGTGTTTTAATCCCTTTTACAGCGGATTAATCTGCGAGCGACTTTGCAAAAGTGCTATAATTATTTACATAAATCAGTGTTTTTATGCACTTTTAATTCTTATTTTTTCAAATTCGGGACAGTGTGATCAATCATGATTAAAACTCGCTTCGCCCCTTCTCCAACGGGCTATCTTCATATCGGTGGCGCTAGAACTGCGCTCTTCTCTCACCTTTTTGCTTTACACAATAAGGGGACGACTGTCCTTCGTATTGAAGATACGGATCTCGAACGTTCAACCCCTGAAGCGGTTGAAGCGATTATGGAGAGCTTAGAGTGGCTTGGCTTTAACTATGATGAAGGTCCTTACTATCAAACAAAGCGTTTCGATCGTTACAAAGAAGTGGTCGAAGAGTTGCTTGAAAAAGGCCATGCATACTACTGCTATTGCACACAAGAAGAGCTTGCAGAAATGCGTGCGCTTGCGGAGTCTAAAAAAGAGAAGCCGCGTTATGATGGCACATGGCGCCCTGAACCCGGTAAAACCTTACCAGAAATTCCTGAAGGTATTCGCCCCGTTGTCCGCTTTAAAAACCCACAAGTGGGCGTAACAAGCTTCTCTGATCTTGTGCATGGTAACTTAAGCGTACAAAACAGTGAGCTAGATGACCTTATCATCGCCCGTGGTGATGGTTCACCGACTTATAACTTCTGCGTTGTTGTCGATGACGTTGATATGGAAATCACCCATATTATTCGGGGCGATGACCATATCAACAATACTTATCGCCAAGTGAATATCTTTAAAGCGATGGGGAAAGAAGTCCCGCAGTTCGCACACCTTGCCATGATTTTGGGCGATGATGGCCAGAAGCTCTCTAAGCGCCATGGCGCTGTGGGTGTCATGGAGTATTATGATCGCGGATTCTTACCAGAAGCTGTACTTAATTATTTAGTACGCCTTGGTTGGTCATCTGGGGATCAAGAGATCTTCTCTTTTGACGAGATGGTTGAAAAATTCGATCTTAAAAATGTGACTAAATCTGCAAGTGCATTTAACACATCAAAACTCCTCTGGCTCAATCAGCATTATATGATTGAGAAAAACCCTGCGGAACTTGCGATGTTATTAAAGCCATTCCTTGAGAAAATTGGCATTAAAACAGAAAACACGCCTGAGTTCGATAACTTCCTCACAAAGGCTGTTGAATCACATGTGAAACGCTCTGAAACTCTCGTGCAGCTTGCAGAGATGATTCAGTATCTTTTCGTCGATGACATCGAAATGGATGAAGCGGCAAAAGCGAAGCAGATCACCGAGGCTTCAAAACCTGTTCTGATGGAGCTTGTTCGTGTTCTTTCCACGCTTGATGCATGGGAACCTGAAGTATTAGATGCTACTGTAAAAGCAGTCACTGTGAATCTTGAAGTCGGTATGGGTAAAGTCGGTATGCCACTACGTACAGCTATTGTGGGCCGCACTAATTCACCGAATCTTGATGAAACGCTCTTCTTGGTCGGCAAAGAACGCACGCTTCAGCGCCTTGAAAAAGCGATCGCAATGATTTAATGTTATTTTAAGCAACACACAATATATAAGAATGAATCGGGGCCCTAGCGGCCCCGAAATTATAAGAATCACATAATAATACCGCTCAGCGATGGGATATTTTAATATTTAATCAGCTGAGCTTTATATTGCTATTCACGTTGTCATTCATAAAATACCCCTAAGGAAGATCATGAAAAGTATCACTACTGTAGAAGCAAAATTAGAAGACCAATTACGTGTTGCCGTATCGGCACGCCAACATACAATTATTCTGGATGAACCCAAAGAGTTTGGCAGCTCAGACGAAGGGATGACACCGATTGAAGCACTTTTAGGTGCGCTCGGCGCTTGTAAGTGTATTGTTGCCAAAAGCTATGCTAAAAAATTCAATGTGGAATTTAGCCATATTTCCATTAAGGTCGATGGTGAGCTCGATACAGATGGTTTTCTCGGATTAAATCCAGAAGCGAAAATTGGTCTCAGCGATGTTAAAACGACCTATCATTTCAATTCATATTCTTCCAAAGAGAACATTGAGGCATTGGTAGCGTTTGTTGATAAAACTTGCCCTGTCGCTGATTCAATGATGAATACACCCGCGCTTGCATCAATTATCTCTATTCAGAGTTAAATAAGTATTGTGAAATATAACGATTGTAGACAGTATACAATCACAAAAAATGCATTGGGCAAATCCTCAATGCATTTTTTACTATTTAGTGTTTACGATCAATGATTTTATGATTTTCTAGCCGCTTGATCCAATGAATCCAAGTATTTGAGTTTCTCACCAATTTGTCTTTCAAGACCGCGATCTGTTGGTTCGTACCATGTCATTTCATCCATTCCCTCGGGGAAGTAATACTCCCCAGCAGCGTAAGCACCTGGCTCATCATGTGCATAGCGATAACCTTTACCATGACCTAGCTCTGCCATCAACTTTGTGGGTGCATTACGCAGATGGAGCGGTACAGGCCGAGTTTGATCTCCAGCAACAAAGCTACGCGCCTTTTTAAAAGCCATATAGCCGGCGTTTGATTTTGCAGCACACGCAAGATAGATCACAGCTTGTGCCAGAGCAAGATCGCCCTCTGGGCTTCCTAGTCGCTCATAGGTGGTTAAAGCATCGGTCGCGATTTGTGTTCCACGTGGATCAGCAAGCCCCACATCTTCCCAGGCGATCATTAAGATTCTACGCCCCAAATAACGGGGATCAACGCCGCCATCCATCATCAATGAAAACCAGTAGAGCGCAGCATCAGGATCTGAGCCGCGAATAGACTTATGTAGCGCTGAGATTTGATCGTAAAAGTAATCTCCGCCCTTATCAAATTTTTTCGGCTGGCTTGTCAGCGTCTTTTCTACAAGCGTTTTATGAATGATCTTTTCATCATAACTTTTTGCAACCGTTAATAGTTGCTGAAGAAGATTCAACGATCTTCTGCCATCGCCACCGGCATATTGCAAAAGCATATCGAGGCTTTCAGCATCAATAGCGTATTCTGGATAATATTGTAATAGCGCTCGTTGAATCAACTCTGCAAGCGCGGCATCATCTAAAGATTCCAGCACATAAACAAAAGCGCGAGATAACAGCGCTTGGTTAATTTCAAAAGAGGGGTTTTCGGTCGTTGCACCGATAAAAGTCACGAGTCCTGACTCTACGAAAGGCAGTAGTGCATCTTGTTGCCCTTTGTTAAATCGATGAATTTCGTCAATAAAGAGAATCGTACGACGACCTTGAAGACGATAACCCTCAGCCTCTTTAATTGCCTCCCGTATCTCTTTCACGCCGGAAAAAACAGCTGAAAGCGAAATAAATTCAGCATCAAATTCATTGGCAATCAAATTCGCAAGCGTCGTTTTCCCAACACCCGGCGGCCCCCAAAAAATCATCGAGTGCGGGATTCCCCCTTTAAATGCTTCGTAAAGAGGTTTCCCTTCCGCCAATAGGTGTTTTTGACCAACAACTTCAGCTAATGTCTTCGGGCGCGCTAGATCAGCAAGCGGTGCAAACTTCAGTTGATTTTCATCGACTATATCCGTAAACAGATCCTTCATTACTTCGTCTCATCAATAATATCGACATCTTTGGGGATATTAAAATCAAATACAGCGGTATCAACAGCCCTATTTTCTACGACAGACTTCATGACAAAAGAGATCTCTTGTCCGGTAATATCTTCAACCTTAAAAGAGTATATTTTACGATTTGCAAAAATTACCTGAATATCGGTAATCTCCATCTCCCCCTCTGTCACCTTCGGCGTTAAAAGATACTCGCGTTTATCACGCACAGTCTTAATATCAAAGTTCTCATCGAGCGCTGTATCACTGAGCAATATTTTTAAAACCGGGTTATTTACAACATCTTTTAAAGGCTTAATAATCACCTGCATTAAATCAACATCATAAAACCAAAATTGCTGTCCATTACTGACCAAGATTTGTTGATAAGGCTCTTTATAATCAAAGATAAATTTGGGGTTACTAATTTTAGCCACAGCCCCTTTTGTCGGGACGTTCTCACCATCAGTTTTAGTGATAGTTCGAGGGCTTTTTTCAATTATTAGATGTCCAGAAGTTGTATCACTTCGATCTTTAGTGATAATCTCTTGTGTGAAGTTTGCTTCGAGGGTGTGGAAATTCTTAAAATAATCAACGACAAACTTTTGGTCAGCAAAGGTTATCGCTGGGAAAAGAGCCACAATAAGTGGGAGTGTGAAGAATTTCAAGAATCGCTTCGTCATATAGATACTCACCTTCGGTTAAATTTCCGCAAAACTTTAAATAAAGAATTATAGCAGATTGCCCTTTATTATAGAATTGTCATGCTGTTTTGATACGTATATTCTAGAGAGAATGAAGGGAATGTGTAATATTTCTTCCGTTTAATTTTAGCAATCCTGATAGAGAGTCGTTTAAAAGTTCAATGCCATATTCTCATGCCTTCTCGCAAAATATTGGCAATCTACAGATTCCCTCTGTAACCAAAAATTGTACTTTTAGATGTTTTTCGATTAGGTGACACTCATTACTCTTGGGCGTTTTTATATATGCTACAAGATAATCTCAATCATCATCTTTTATAGGAGTCACCCTGATGATAAGCGAAAATATGATATCGTTTGATATCTACGGAACCATGGTCATGGCCTGCTTAACGTTACTACTCGGTCGTTTCGTTGTAGCAAGAGTCCCTCTTCTTGATAAATTCACAATTCCGGGCCCTGTTGCCGGCGGTTTAATTGTGGCATTTACGATCTTAATTTTAAAAAGCTTTTTTAGCTTTGAAATCAAATTTGATACCGCACTACAAACACCCTTAATGTTGATGTTCTTTGCGACAATTGGACTGAATGCGAACTTTAAAAGCCTTCTAGCGGGTGGTGTTTCACTCATTATATTCCTTGTTGTTGTATTAGTGTTTTTGATCATCCAAAACAGTGTCGGGGTGGGTCTTGCTTCTGCTTTAGGTATTGATCCATTAATGGGCTTACTCGCAGGTTCTATCACGCTTTCAGGCGGTCATGGAACAGGTGCTGCTTGGGGTGATGTATTTGCAAAACAGCATGGTTTCAGTAATGCAACAGAAATTGCAATGGCCTGTGCCACATTCGGTTTAGTCCTAGGGGGTCTTGTGGGCGGCCCGGTTGCTCGTTTTTTACTTCGTAAACATAAACCAGAAGCACTTGAGGATAACTCTCTCCTTGGGGATAACAAACCGTCTGAAGCATCGGATAACATTACCGCATTTGAACAACCTCGCCGAACGCGTAGAATCACCTCAAATGCATTAATCGAAACGATCACGATGATTTTGATCTCCATTGCACTTGGTACCATCATTTCAGATCTCTTAAGTCCTACAAAATTCGCATTACCGACATTCGTATGCGTCTTATTTGTCGGCGTTATCATCAACAACGTGCTGGCGCTTTTCAGTGAGCAGATCATCTTTGAAAGATCTGTCGCAATTGTCGGAAACGTAAGCCTTTCACTCTTCTTAGCAATGGCACTCATGAGCCTTAAGTTATGGGAACTCAAATCACTTGCCGTACCAATGCTGATCATTCTTTCGGTTCAAGCAGTATTTATGGCGCTCTATGCAATCTTCGTGACTTATAACGTCATGGGCCGAGGGCTTGACGGTGCAGTATTTGCGGCAGGACACTGTGGGTTTGGTCTCGGTGCGACACCGACTGCTATTGCAAACATGCAAGCGGTGACAGAACGTTTTGGACCTTCTACTAGGGCCTTCTTAGTTGTACCTATGGTCGGTGCTTTCTTTATTGACCTCGTGAACGTTATTGTCATTAAGCTCTTCTTAATGCTCCCCATGTTTGCACCAGTTGTTAGCTAAAAATAACAATGCCGTAAATATAATATTGATCAAAAAAATCCCGCGGATTAAATTGTCCGCGGGATTTTTTATTCTTGATACTCTCAATAATTTCTGTTTCAATTATTTCACAATACTGAGTATTTCCGCAAAGTCATCAATCACGTATGTAGGGTTTTCTTCCGAGATCAACTTGCCGAAATTATAACCATACGTTAAACCCACAGTATCTACGCCGGCACTTTTGGCAGATTCAATATCATTACGCGAATCACCCACAAAGATTAACTCCGCTTGATAAAGACCAAAGAAACCCAGTGTCTGAAATATAGGCGCAGGATGCGGCTTTCTAGCTGCCACATCATCAGCCCCTAAAACTAAATCGAAAAAATCGGTAAAACCAAGATCTTCTAAAATTCCCGGCAAAAATTGTGTCGGTTTGTTCGTAATCAGTGCCAATTGATAGCCATCATTCTTGAGCGTATCTAATGTCTCTCTCACATTTGGGTAAAGTTCACTACCTTTTTGGAGCACTTCGACATAAAAGCGATTAAATAGTGCAAATCCTTCCTCAAACTTGTTTAACCCAGCTTCACCCGCGGCATCTTTGAGCGCTGTCTCTACAAGATGGACGACACCATTACCGACCCATACAGAGACTTTTTCAAACCCGGCGACTGGGTATCCCAATGTTTTGAGCATTAGATCAATCGCTTCTGTTAATCCTGTTGCACTATTGATCAGTGTTCCATCTAAGTCAAAAGCAACTGCTTTAATTTTCGAACTCATTTCAAATCCTTATGTGTTGTTAGTAATCACCCATTATTATCGCAATCATGCCTATCTCTCATTCAAATATGCAATTGGGTATACATTAAAACGAGTATTGAGAGCACACCCAAATCAGTGGGCATAGCCTTGAATGCCTTTGACCATAATGGGGCGTCTGTATTATAAATTCAATGCTTAACATGCCTAGCACAACATAGCATTTAATAAAAATATATTTATCAACATCATACGACAATCAACAACAAGTTGAATGAAGTTTACTTAAAAATAGACTTAACTGCTCGATTTTTAAGGATAATTTAGGTATATTGCCCCTGTGCCGATTTTTGGCGTTCAATTTAAATTTATTATGGAGATCGAGTACGATGCATAATTTACCTGCTTGCCCACAGTGTGCAATGGAACATACTTACACAGATACAGAGTTCTTCTTCTGCCCAGATTGTAGTCATGAGTGGCCTGTCAATGCAGAAGAATCGACAGAAGAAACAGGTCCAACAACACGTGATGCACATGGCTCGCCCCTTGTTGATGGCGATTCTGTGACAGTCATTAAAGACTTAAAAGTCCGAGGTTCATCTATGGTCATTAAACAGGGTACACTCATCAAAGATATTCGTATTATTGAGGGTGACCATGATATCGACTGTAAAGTAAACGGTACAAGCCTTCAGCTTAAATCTGAGTTCATGAAAAAAGCATAATCGAATAACGCTATATACATTTATAGAATCTATATGCGCGATTACAACAACAAAGACAACCTCAATCATATTGTGTGTATGATTGAGGTTGTTCATATTCAATAACTGCTTAAAGCTCTCGATAAAACCTCAAGAGTAATAATGAACGCATTGATACTATCTCCCCATATTCAATGACTTCGCCGTGTTTCCCTCTGGATATAAGTCAATTATATAGGCTTGCATCTCTAGGACTAAATCTTCCCTTTGAATATGTTGCAAATAGCTCAAAGCACCTACTAGCATAGGTTCACTCGGCACAATGGTCATTCCATAGATATCACTCAAGCGTTGATATTGCGTTTGGATGAAGTCCGGATTATCTGGTAGCAATTTAAGATCGACTCGAAAATCCTCAAAAACGCTCCTCAATCCATCAATATTCCCCTTCAAAATAACTGAACCATGATCCTCTTCCGGATACACCACAAAGCTCGTTTCTAAATTGGGGATAGGCGCACGCTCTAAGTATTGTGAGAATCTGGAAATACTCCCATAATGCGCCGCCTTTCCTTCACGCTTACCATCACCGGCTTGTGTTATAAAAAGCTTTGTAACATGCATTAAAGGTTCTTGAAATGCTTCATAACGCCGAGACATCTCGCCATTGTCCCACCAGATACTAGGGTCATGGACAATATACGCATTCATTTTTTGATGCCCATTGAGTAAATGATTCAGTGCTGTAATCCCGCCAAAAGAGTGCCCTATCATGATTTTAAAATCATTAATACGATATCTACTTTTGATTTCAGGCATTAATTCTTCTTCCATGAAGGCAAAAAATTCGGAGTTGCCGCCATTTTTAGTACCGATTCTTCCTCGCATTGCGACATCAACAGATTCAGGCGTCACAACAGATGGCGTTAAGTCTCGCGTTCTATCCGTATTAATAATCCCCACCACGATCATTTCAGGAACAATCGGATAAGACCCTCGCATTAATCGATTCATAAGCCCAGTAATATAATGAAAATTACTCTCTCCATCTAATAGATAAAGAACGGGATAATGCTGATCGGGATAATCTGGATAAGATGCCGGCAATGCAATTTGAATCTGTCTTGATTCTCCTAATATATCGGACTGAAGAGTGATCATTGACCCTATCTGAATGGGTTCTGCACGATTTATACTACTATTAACCGTGGGTGAATGTTCTGAATTCAAAAGCGATAATCCCGTATCTGCCCATGCCGTATTGCTTATACATCCTAAAAAAATACAATATTTTATCCACGCCTTTATATGCATACTCTCGCCCCTAAATGAAAATGATAACCGTTAACATATGAGATAATAACACAGTTGTATCAGAGGATTTACTAATCTTTTGCTACCGCTCTTCCTACCTCGAAAAAGTCTAAATAAGGCGATTAATGACTGATATTATTGTCATTTATCCCGATATATCATAAGATGAAATGAGTGCTATTTGTGCACATTTTCATAATCAAGGAGTGTTTCAATATGTCAGATACAATGAAAGCAATGGTTTATTATGGTGCGGATGATTTACGTTTTGAAGATCGCCCGATTCCTAAAATTTTAGCGCCGACAGATGCAATAGTGAAACTCACAAAAACAACTATCTGCGGAACAGATCTTGGGATTATGAAAGGGAAAAATCCCGAAATTGAAGCTGTCGCTCGCGAAAAAACAGGTGACTTTAATGGCCGTATTTTAGGGCATGAAGGAATTGGAATTATTGATGAGGTCGGTAGTGCCGTTAAAAACTTCAAAAAAGGCGACAAAGTGATTATCTCTTGTGTCAGCCGCTGCGGTACTTGTGAGAATTGTCAGAAACAACTCAATGCTCACTGTATGAATGAAGGGGGCTGGATCATGGGTTACATGATTGATGGTACAC
This sequence comes from uncultured Ignatzschineria sp., assembly GCA_947632245.1. Lineage (GTDB taxonomy): Bacteria > Pseudomonadota > Gammaproteobacteria > Cardiobacteriales > Wohlfahrtiimonadaceae > Ignatzschineria. The sequence continues at coordinate 19,099 of CANRON010000024.1, forward strand.
AAGCAGAATACGTTCGTACGCCATTTGCGGATACATCGCTCTATCATCTTCCTAAAGAGCTTGATGAAAACGTTGCAGTATTACTCTCTGATGCACTGCCTACATCACATGAAATTGGTGTTCAATATGGAGATGTTCAGCCGGGTGATACTATCGCGATTGTGGGTGCAGGTCCTATTGGCATGGCTGCTCTTCTCACGGCTCAACTCTACTCTCCGAGCCAAATTATTGTTGCAGATACAGATCCAAACCGCTTAGAGATGGCATTAGAAATGGGCGCAACGGATATCGTGAATTCCGCAAAAGAAAACGCGATTGAAAGTATTTTAGCTCTCACCAAAGGTCGCGGCGTTGATTGTGCGATTGAAGCGGTGGGAATTCCGGCTACGTGGGATGTCTGTCAACATGTTGTTAAAGAGGGCGGGAATATCGCAAACGTTGGTGTTCATGGTCAATCAGTAGACTTTGCACTTGAAAAATTATGGATTAAAAACCTTAAGATCACAACAGGTCTTGTGAATGCGAACACAACCCCAATGCTTCTTAAAACATGCTGCTCAGGGAAGCTACCGCTTGATAAAATGATCACGCATCACTTTAAATTTAACGATCTTGAACATGCGTATAAAGTTTTTAAAAATGCGGCTGAAGAGAAAGCAATGAAAGTCATTATTGACTATAGCTAGCAGCAGGAAATCCGCATACTATACTGATACTCATAGATTAACGTGCTCAGTAATTATATTTCCTAAAGCGAATGATAAACAGCCCCAGATATTGATATCCGGGGCTGTTTTTATTTTATGATGGGTGCTTTACTCATTTTTGTGCTGAGTGATTCTTCTGACTCAACCGCTTGAAAATACACCTTTTATTTCAATATTCGCAGACTATTCATAATCACAAGTAAACTCGCCCCAACATCTGCAAATACAGCGGCCCACATACTCTCATAACCAAATAAAATAGCGATAAAGAACACGGCTTTAATCCCGAGTGCTGCGATGATATTTTGTTTGATAATACTGACTGTGTTTCTTGATACTGAGATAAAATAAGGCAACTTCGCAAGATCATCGTCCATAATCGCGACATTTGCTGTTTCAATTGAAACATCGCTACCAATTGCGCCCATCGCAAATCCAACATCTGCTTGCGCAAGCGCTGGGGCATCATTAATACCATCCCCAATCATGCCGACAGCCTGCTTGCCCTTTTGATGACTTGCCAAAATATTCAACTTATCTTCCGGCAATAATGCGCCGTGCGCATCTGAAATCCCAATTTCATTTGCAACATGTTGAACCGCACCAACATGATCTCCTGAAAGAAGTATCGGCTGAATACCGAGCCCTGCTAACTTTTGGATCATCTCTTTGGCATTTTCTTTCACCGGATCTGCAACCGTGAAGATCGCTCTTACAACGCCGTTATAGGCAAAGATAGAAAGACTAGCGCCCATCGCTTCAATTCTAGATAGCGTGTTTTCAACAGTCGTTAAATCAATACGGTTTGCTGCCATCAGCTTGCGATTGCCTAATAATAGCTTCATATCATCTACAAAACCTTCTGTCCCGTGACCCGCAATCGCATTAAAGGCATCTACTTCTAAAAAAGGATCTTTATAATTCGCAATAATGGCTTTTGATATAGGATGATCTGAACGAGCAGCTAGGCTAAGCGCAAACTGCTCTATCTCACCATTGATAGCATCTTTCATTTGACCACTTTCATCAAAATAGAGTGTCTCGCTTAATACCGGCTGTCCTTTCGTCAAAGTGCCCGTTTTATCAAAAGAGAGATGTGTTAAATGGGCACCTTTTTCAATATATTCTCCCCCTTTCACCAATATGCCATGTCTTGCCAACTGGGTTAATGCACTGACAACCGCAACTGGCGTTGAGATCACTAATGCACAAGGACATGCAATAATGAGAATAACCAATGCTTTATAGATTGAATCAAACCAACTCATACCAAACATTGGAGAGATGATGGCGATCAAGATCGCTATTAAAAACACAATCGGCGTATAAATGGATGCGAATTTATCAATAAACCGTTGTACAGGTGCTTTTTTGACCTGCGCCTCTTCAATGGTACGAACAATCTTTGCGAGTGTTGAGTTCTTCGAAGTGGAAGTAGCACGATAATCAATCTCGCCTTGCTGATTTATACTCCCTGCATACACAGTCTCTTCCACAGACTTATCCACAGGCATACTTTCACCGGTAATTGCAGACTCATCAAAACTAGAAGCACCTCGAATAATCACACCATCAAGCGGAAGACGACCGCCGGGTATCACCCGTAATATGTCACCTTCAGCAATTTCTTCTACCTGTTTCTCCACAATGCCGGAATCTGTCATTAACATCGCCGTATCGGGGGCTAGCTTTAATAACTTTTCCACAGCATTTTGTGCTTTGGTAAGAGACTTTCCTTCAATAATTTCAGAAAGCGTAAAGAGAAATATCACCATCGCCGCTTCAGGGAATATGCCCAATAAAATAGCACCTGTCACAGCAACACTCATCAAGGCATTAATATTGAGTGTGCGATTTTTGATCGCAATCCAACCCTTTTTATAAGTCGTTAAGCCCACTAAGGCGATTGTTACGAATGCGAAAAAAGCGCTTCCTAACATGCTCCAATCCATGAACTCAAAAACTTCTGAAATAGCGGCGGATAATCCTGCAATAATTAATCGCGGAGTTTCATATTTTTCATATAACGTCTCTTTAATCTCGATTTTTTCACCACTTGTGACTAAAAAAGGCATCATATCCAGTTTTTTAATTTTAGGAAGGAGTAATTCAATATCGCCCTTATGGACAATATAGGCTTCTCGCTTCATATAATTAAAATTAAGAGAATAAATAGTGCTATCGCCCGCAAGTGCTTTCTCTATTAAAATAGATTCCATAGGGCAATCCATCTCTTTTACATAAAGAATATCTTGTGTATAGCCCGCCGGAATATTGATGTCTTCCACACTACTATTTTCAATCGGCACAGCACAGCAACTATCAGCATGGCTATGCTCATGATCGTGATCGTGATCGTGATCGTG
>CANRON010000025.1 GCA_947632245.1 uncultured Ignatzschineria sp.
AAAGCCACAACAAACTTTACCGCCTTCCCGGCGCTTGGCGTTGTGCTTGTTGTGATGTTTGGAATTGGTGTTGCTGAACACAGTGGCTACTTTAAAGCTGTGATGGTATCAACCGTAGAAAAAGCGCCTAAAAAACTGATTATTCCTGTCATTATTTTAGTAGCAATGCTTGGAACTGTTGCCGGAGATGCCTCTCAAATCGTGGTTCCACCACTCGCGGCCATGATCTTTTTACGTTTAGGCTATCACCCTATTGCCGGATTAGTAATGGCCTACGCTGCTGCGCTCGGGGCATTTGCGGCAAATGCCATTATTGGTATGGCGGATGCTTTAGCACTCTCATTTACGGAAGCCGGACTGAAGTCTATTGATGTTGATGTCCCTGTTAATATTGCAATGAACTGGTACTTTCTTACTGTTTCAATGTTTATTCTACTAGCTGTCATCTATATCGTCACCCACAAAGTGATCATTCCACGTTTAGGTACTTATCAAGCAGAAAATCATCATGATACGCTTGAGCAGCTTAGCCCCATCGAACAAAGAGCATTAAAATGGGCAAACTGGAGCATTTTCATAATATTAACTGGCCTCGTAGCAATTGCAATTCCTGAGGGCAGCTTTCTTCGCAATCCCGAATCAGGTAGCTTAATTGATGGTCCTTTAATACAAGGCGTTGCCATTGTTATCGCGATTATCTTCTTTATCCCGGGATTAATCTATGGATTTATGACCAAAAAAGCGACGAACTCAAAAGAAATTGTCTCGATGATGAATCAGTCTATGGCGGGGATGAGTTCATTTATCGTCATCGTGTTCTTCTCCGCGCAAATGATCGCACTCTTTGCATGGAGTAATTTAGGCCTGATTATAGCGATTAAAGGCGCATCCCTCTTAGAAAATCAGAGCGGTATTGTATTAATCGTCGGATTTATTGCCCTTACGGCTGTAATCAACATTTTTATAGGTAGTGCTTCTGCTAAATGGGCGCTATTGGCGCCTATCTTTGTGCCGATGTTTCTGTTTTTAGGGTATCACCCCGCATTCACACAGCTCCTCTATAGAGTCGGGGATTCTATTACCAACCCCATTACACCGATGATGGCCTACTTACCCTTACTTCTTTCTTTTGCACAAAAATATGATCATAAAATGGGGCTAGGTACCTTAATTTCGAATCTATTCCCTTATACATTGGCACTCGGTATCGTTTGGACAATATTTGTCTTATTATGGTATTGGACAGGTTTACCTGTAGGTCCTGGTGGCCCTATCTTCTTGGAACAAAAATACTTCTAATATCTCTATTTTTTAACATTATTATTGTTAGCATTTTTATAAGGAACTATTCATGGAACTGATCACACGTCAGGATCTCAACCAATATCAAGATCTATTATTAGGTTATCGCCGACATCTGCACCAACATCCTGAACTCTCTTTCCAAGAGTTTAAAACGGCTGAATATATCGTTGAAAATATGGCAAAGCTCTCTCATGCCGAGATTATTCGACCTGTGGGCACCAGTGTGTTAGTAAAATTTAAAACAGGAAAACCTGGCCCAAAAATTGGATTACGCGCAGATATTGATGCGCTTTCCATTACCGAAGAGCGCACCGAACTTCCCTTTATCTCTCAAAATAACGGTATTATGCATGCGTGTGGGCATGATATCCATACTGCGATGCTGATGAGCGCGTGCCATTACTTTAATGACAATTTTGAAAGCTTAACAGGAGAAGTTTGGGCAATCTTTCAACATGCCGAAGAGCTATTGCCTGGCGGCGCACAAGAGTTGGTAAAAACGGGGCTCTTTAATGACCTCGACTTCATCTATGGTCAGCATATTTGGTCTGGATTACCCGTTGGGATGCTAGATATTAAAGCAGGCCCTGCCAGCTCAAACTCAGACACTTATGAGATCAAGATTCAAGGAAAAGGTGGACATGCTTCTCAACCTGATGCCTCGATCGATCCTATTATTATTGGCACCATGATCGTGCAAAAATTCCAATCCATCATTTCAAGAATGATCTCCCCGCAAGAGCCTGGCGTTATTAGTAACACGCTCTTTGAATCCGGTCGCTCAAGTGCGCTCAATGTTATTCCTGATACATGTACATTAGGCGGTAGTGTTCGCTCGGCAAGTGATGAAGTCCGAGAAATCATGCGCAGTAATATTATCAAGCTCGCAGAATCTACCTGTACTGAATATGGCGCTACATGTACGATTGATTATCAAATGGGCTATGGCGTCACGGATAATAATCCTGAGAAAACCGCCTTTGTCCGTTCAATCGCAGAGAATATGACAGATACCACCATCATTAGTGAAAAATGTATGCTCGGCGGCGAGGACTTCAGTGCTTTCTCTAAAATTGTTCCCGCAACTTTTGTGTTTGTGGGCGGCGGCAATTCTGAGTTAGATTTCTCCTACCCGCATCATCACCCTAAATTTGGGATTGATGAATCCAGTATGATCTACGGGCTACAACTTTTAGTGAATGTTGTTGAACAATATCCCACTTACTTTAAGTAAAAAATATTGTCAGGATAGCCTAGGTTTAATAAGATCCTAGGCTTTTTTAAAACTTTAGAAAAGTACTCAAAGTGCAAATACATTTTTCAAGAGACATAAAGTTTGCCTCTTACAAGTATTGCAAGGTATAGTCATATAGGCACGCAAAGAGAGCAAATAATAATCATAAATATCGATCACTACTGAAACTTATATAAGGATTATTGATACCACATACGCACTATTTAATGATAGTACTGCTGTGTGATCAAACCAAAGGATAGTTGGAAGAAAATCATGGAAAACCCTCAAGCCTTTAAAACCGCCGTTCCTATTTTATTAATGATCGGTAGCGCACATCTATTGAATGACTTTATTCAATCAATGCTCACGGCAATCTACCCGATGCTGCAAGATAGTTTTTTACTCGATTTTGCCAAAATTGGCATGATTAGTTTGGTATATCAATGTACCGCATCGATCTTACAGCCTTGTATTGGCTTTTGGACGGATAAACACCCTAACCGCCTGCTATTGCCCATCGGAATGCTATTAACGACTTCCGGTGTCATCCTATTAACCTTTGCCACTAACTACACGCACCTTTTAATGGCAGCTGCGACAATGGGTATTGGCTCCTCTATTTTCCACCCAGAAGCCGTACGTCTGACGCGATTTGCTTCCGGTGGCAGATTTGGTCTCGCGCAATCAATCTTCCAAGTCGGGGGGAATTTGGGCTCTGCACTCGGCCCTTTAATTGCCGGCATTTTAATTGTAAAATATGCCAATCAAAATAATATTCTCTATTTTGCCGTTGTGGGACTCATTGCCGCGATTTTACTCTTCTATTTAAGTGGCTGGGGCGCGCGTTACCAAAAAAACAGACCGAAAAGTACAACAAGATCAGTGACATTTCCTTATGGAAAACGCCGTACGATGTGGGCATTAATTATTCTGGCGACTCTAATTTTCGCCAAATATTTTTACATGTCAAACTTCACCAACTACTTTAGCTTCTACTTAATTGAAAAATTCCATGTTGAACGTGCGAATGCGGTTACGCTTGTCTTCTTATTTCTCGCTGCGATTGCCGTGGGAACATTTGTAGGGGGGCCTGTCGGCGATAAAATTGGTCGCCGTAGCGTCATCTGGTTTTCAATGATCGGGACAATTCCCTTTACACTCGCACTGCCCCACCTTCCATTTGTGGGAGTGATTATTTGCTCGATGATTATTGGTTTAATCCTTGCCTCCGCATTCTCTGCCATCGTTGTCTTTGCGCAGGAATTAGTGCCGGGTAATGTGGGCATGATCGCGGGCGTTTTCTTTGGATTAATGTTTGGCATGAGTGGTATCGGCGCGCTCTTTTTAGGCTGGCTCGCTGATCAGACTTCGCTACAAACTGTTTTTGTGTTGACCTCCTTCCTGCCTTTCTTTGGATTTCTCACATTCCTGCTCCCTAAAGATTCAGACAAAGTCATTCTACAAGAAGAGATCATTTAATAAATGCAGATAAACAGGTATTTTCATGCGGATATCTTCGGTAGCTATTAATGATTTAACCTTAAATTAATGGCATAATAGTCGCTTAGTTTTACAATCGGAGCACTATGACAAACCTTTCTTCAATCTTTACTAATATTAAATATAAACTACAAGATATTGGGGCATGGGTTCTTAAAAACCGTAAGAATCGCCGTATCAGTAGTCAAGTATTAGCGCTTTTCCCAACAGGATTATGGCTTGCAATTCATTCACCGATTGAGAATAATATTTCACTGTGGAGTATATTCTTTACAATTCCCATTGCGCTTCTGATCTTTAGCATGCTTTATAATGCGTTGCTAACATCCGTAAGACGTTTTATCATTCACGCTCAAAAATCGGCAACTTCCCCGCTCATTAAACGACTCAGTTCCCGGAATAGCCTATTTGTGATGGGGACTTTCTTTGTCCCGATGACATTGATTTTATCACTGCTCTTTATTGATCTGATCTCTCTTATCGCCCAAGTTCCCCCATCAAAACTTTATGATGGCGAGTATACATTTCTAACATCGATCTATTTTGGTGCCTTTGCGGTACTCGGATTTAGTGTTTCTGCCTATGTTGCCTCTGTTCGACATCGCTCTTTAAGACAATCAGAAAAACACCTGGAATATACCCAACAAAAAGACCGTGAAAGTGAAGTTGATCGCAGGATGCTCGAGGGCATCAAACTTTTAGGCGACAAAAATGAGTCTGTCCGTTTAGGGGGAATTTATATTTTATGGGAGATTGTTCGAGATGCTGTCAAAGCACTTCCCTACCTTGATCCCCGTTATTACAACGTCTATTACTTTAAATATAAAGATAACCCTATCAGCCCTTTTTTAACAAGTAAGCCACTTCCTGCTTATGAGGTTAAAGGTCAATCGGCACTGAAAGCCATCTATCTTAAGCAAAATCCCGCAGATCTCGCACAGGTAAAGGCCTATCATAAAGCATTCTCTCTACACGAGCAGGTGCTCAGTATTCTTTGTGGTCATATTCGTACACTCACAAATAGCGAAGAATATCTCTTAACTTACTATCCTTCTCTTGCAAAAAGACGTTTTTCTCGCGCTTATGCAGAGCGTTATGATGATGATTCTCGTGTGATTCGCGCGACGCAAGAAGAGCCTGGCAATGAGATTGCGATTCTTTTTAGGCTCCTCAGTAAAAAAGAGTATTCTCAACAAAAGACGCTTGTTCGCTGCCTCAACTTTAAGATGAACCTTGCGAGCTCCATCTTAAAAGGGGTTTATAGTGACCATGCAGATCTCTCTTATACAAATCTTCGTAATGTAAACTTTACTTTTGCACGCCTAAACTATGTCACATTCGATTATAGCAACTGCTTTGATACCCGCTTTAATGACGCAACGCTCAATATCTCAACTTTCACGATGACAGATCTTACGGATGCCTCTTTTAAAGGTGCGCAGATTACCAATACATCATTTAAATATGCAAACTGTATTCGCGCAGACTTCACGAATATTTTCCATAAAGCCTACTTCTATGGTACAACCATGCTGCATACTCGGTTTTCGCTCAACGACTTTCTCCAAGATAAAATAGAATTTCTCGGCATTAATGGCTTACCGGGCTTTGAAAATGCAACGAGTCTTGAAAAGGAAGCGATTATTGAACTCGTCAGTGAAATAGATCCGAATAAAGATGAAACGGATGCGCTCAAACCTATCTATATAAACCCAAACAATACAGAAGTACTCAAAGAGATTCCGGGGCTATATGAGAAATATATTGAACTGCTCGAAACACCTAATTGGCGCATCCCCATTATTGAAGCAAAACAAGCGCATGAAACATTAATGCGAAGTGGGATCGACCAACAACCCGGGGAAACGTATAGTGGCCATCGTAGTTTAGAACAAATCAAAACACGTGATAATTTAGCTGTATTTTATCGCATGTTTAAAGAACGAAACCGAAACTATCAAGCCTTTTATGAATCACTCTCCCAAAAAGAACGTAAACTGGTGACAAAAATGTTTACAGACTTTGACCAACTTAAAAAACGAGAAGAGTTAGGGGGTGAAGTTTAACTGCTTACCTCTTTAAGTTTTGTGTAATTAAGTCGAAAATCATAATGATATGAATAATATAGACTTCCTCTCCCTCTTAATTGACAGATAATCATGACAAAAGAAATTCTCCTAATCGGCGATTTTGCCGGCGTTGGTAAAGTTGCATTTTCCGTAATGACACCCATTCTAACAGCGCCTGGCCGTACGCTGAGTTTTTTACCGACAGCGGTGGTTTCTAATAGTTTTGATTATGGCGATGCGGTTATTCAAGAACTGACACCTTACATGGCCAATGCTGCGGCCATGTGGAAAGTACATCAATTTCAATTCGATATCGTAGTGACAGGATTTATCTTTTCTCGAGAGCAAGTTAACATCATCCAAGACCTCCTCACATCCCAAGACAAGAAACCATTTCTCATTTCAGATCCTATTATGGGCGATTTAGGGGAGCTCTATTCGAGCCTTACACCAGAATTAGTAGAAGGCATGCGACACATCATGCCGCTTGCAGATCTGATTATCCCGAACCTTACTGAAGCCCTGCTTATTTTAGGAAAGGAATCAGAATTTAATACGGCAACCGAAGAAAAAGTACTGTCATGGATTAAGACACTCACGGAACTCGGTGCAAAGTCAGTCATTGTAACGAGTGTTGAGCTCAATGATGATTTCTATATATTTGGCTATAGCGATACTGAAAAAGTATTTTTTAAAGTTGCTTACACTAATATCCCTATCCATTTTGGTGGAACGGGTGATGTCTTTACATCACTCATCACCAATGAGATATTAAAAAATCCAGAGACAACGCTACAATCAAAGGTTGAACGCGCCGCAAAGAAAATTAGCAAAATTTTAAAAATCGAAGCCCAAAGACCACGTGACCGCATTGATGAAGTTTATATACAGAATCATTTAGAGGTTCTTAAAAACTAAAAGCCTATTTAACGAACCATCAAATCATACATCAAAATCCCGGCGGCAATGCCCACATTGAGCGACTCAGATTGTCCGAGCATTGGGATTTTTACCTTTGTAGTTGCGAGGTTTTGTAGTTTTGGATTGACACCTTGACCCTCATTCCCCATTATCAGTGCGCATTTTTTGGGCTTTGCTAGCTCGGGATAAAAGGTGGCTTCTTCTAAGGTTGTGACCCAAGATTCATAACCTACATCATGAAGTTTCGGCAATAAGTGCGCCAAATTGGCTTTGATAATAGGCAGTTGAAAAAGTGCACCTTGTGTTGCGCGGATGGTTTTATCGTTATATAAATCAGCGCAGCCATCGCCCAAAACTACGCCTTTAAATCCAGCCGCTTCTGCGGTACGAATCATCGTGCCGACATTGCCGGGATCTTGAACATTATCGAGCAGTAACAGGTGCGGTAGTGCTCTCCGTAATAGGCTATTTGGGAGATTTATGAGGAGTGATTCTATTGATTGCGCTGGCTGATGGATTACCGCAATAATCCCTTGCGGCGCCGGCGTATGCGATAGTGTTGTTAAGATACTATCTGTCACTAAAATCATATCGAGTGCTTGAGATTGCCCAATCACCCCCTCACTATCACCGGTAATTAAGGATAGTTCGATATTATCCAATTGTGCTTTATCTGCAGATTCGGCATATAAGATCGTTTCAATTTTCGCCCCATGCAAAATCGCCTCTTCAACTAGATGAAAACCCTCAATGACAAATAATCCCTGCTGATCACGCTCACGTTTTTGCTCAAGCTTTTTAACCGCTTTGATACGAACATTGGCTGCGGATGTGATTTCGAATTTATTGATTCTCATACAAGGTTTTCCATTCTGTTAGTTATATGCTCAAGGTAAAGGCTTTGTACCATCATATTTTTTACTGCCCAACCATTGTGTTGGTAATAATGGTTTTTCACACATCAAACCTTTCAACCAAGGCCTTGCTTTCAGCCTATTTTCTGATTTCAATGATCATTATCATTTACCGATACTGACTACTCATCGACAAACTTCATAGCATCCTTAAGGTTTACGGATACTAGCCTTGAAACGCCGGGCTCGGCCATTGTAACACCGATCAATGAGTCTGAAATAGTCATCGTTGCTTTGTTATGGGTGATAAAGATAAACTGCACCTTTTCGCTCATCTCATCAATCAACTCCCCTAAGCGGCGAACGTTAGCCTCATCAAGCGGCGCATCGACTTCATCAAGCATACAAAATGGTGCAGGATTCAGATTAAATATCGCAAAAACTAATGCCATTGCTGTAAGTGCTTTCTCACCACCTGAAAGGAGGTGAATGGTACCGGGCTTTTTTCCAGGGGGATGGGCAATAATATTAATACCACTTGTCAGTGCATCATCTGCTGTAAGCTGAAGATAAGCTTTGCCGCCGCCAAATAGCCGTGGGAAGAGTTTGGAGAAATCATCATTCACGGCATTAAAGGTATCCATAAAGCGCGTTCTTGTCTCTTGGTCGATATCATTAATCGCTTTTTCGAGCATCTCCAGCGCAGATTCGAGATCACTGTTTTGATCATCGAGATATTCTTTACGTGTCCGCAGCTCTTCACTCTCTGTAATTGCTACTAAGTTAACCGCGCCAATTTTTTGAATGGCTTCTCGTGTCTCTTTCAAAAGCCCTTCAAGCGTATCAACGCTCTGCGCCTGATAATCTAACTCAGCGCGTTTAATTTCATCTTCTGTAATTTCAATTAATAGGCTATCCCAGCGCTCAAGCAGCATTGCTCTTTTTCCATTAAGCTCCGCCTCTCGAATCGAAAATTGATTCAACTTATTTTTTTGTTCACTAATATGGGCTTCGTGTTGGGATTTTTCCGCTTCTAATTGACGAATTGCCGCTCTTGCCCCTTCAAATTGTGTCCGAACTTCTGCCATACTCTCTTCAAATTGGAAGAGATTTTCCTCCGCAATAATACGTGACTCTTCAATTTCAGCAATTTTGATCGCATAATCTTGAGTTTGACTCTGGCTTTCCAAACGGGACTTTAGTATCGTCAACTCGCTCATTGCACTACTATGGCGCTCTTTTACGCGCACAAGCGCATGTTCAAGTGCATCTTGATGACGTTTTTTTTCTGTAAAGAGACTTCTTAAACTCTCAATATTACGTTTTTTTGTTTCGACACTATTTTTGAGTGCTTCATACTCTTCACTTAATGCCTCAAAGCGCTCCGTTTCCGCCATGAAGATGATATCATTCTCTTCAATTCTCGCTTGTAGCTCATGAAGTTGTACGCTATTGCTTTCCTCTTCTCGGCGGATTTCTGCTAAGCGCGTTTCCACGCGATGACGCGCTCGTGCTTGATGCGATTTCGCTTGCATTAAGAGGCTCAGTTTTTTCTCTAGCTCAAAATACTCCCGATCACTTTTCTGTAAGTTTTTTTGCATCTCTTCCAGTGAAGCTTGCAAAGCATCTTGATGTTCTTCTTTTTCATAAAGGCTTTCATCTAATATTTCTAGGCGTTCGTCAATAGCGCGAATCTCATTGAGGGCATTATCCAAAGAGCGCTGTCTTGCGAGAATCCCAAAACTAGCATCTTGTGTATTATAAACTGCCCAATCCGGACCAAATAACAGCCCGGATTTTGTCACAATCACTTCATAAAGCGCTAACGCTGCGCGAAGTTGCTTAAACTCACTATTTTTTTCAACTTCAAGGGCATCAATATTGGAGTCATCAAAGATATAGATATGAGATAAAAGTGAGCCAAGCTGTAAATCACTCTCAATATGCATACCCAAATGTTGGTCTGTAAAAGAAAAAGATTCAGTACCTAAAACATAACTTTTACCGGGGCGTTTAACTGTTCCCATCACAAGTTCTTGGCGCAGAATACTGTCAACAGCCCCATTCCAACCATTTTTAACCGTAAGCTTTTCAAACAGAGGTGATTGGCTCTCTTTCTCTTCTGACTCAATCATTTTTTCGAGCATATTCACTTCACCCGCAAGCTGATTACGCGTTGCCAAGAGTTTTCTCTGCTCATTTTGTAGTGCTGACAGATCCGATTTTAAAGTCAAGATCTCTGCCTGTTTGGCATCTGCACCCGCTTTAACAAGATCTTGTTCTGATTGTTTGATGACCAAGGTTTCTTCTAAGATCATCAACTCTTCATCTTGCTCTGTAGGGGCAATAGATTCATCGGCGCTCAGACGTAATCGCTCGCTTTCAAAGCTTGCGCGCTTATCAATGTGATATTTAAGGCTATGACGATCGAGTTCAAGCTTTTGCTCCAAGGTTTTGACAGAATCACGGATATGATTGTAATTACGCTGCAACTGCTCAAGCGTCATTTCTAATTCTGTTAACTTCTCACCCTCTTGCCATAAATGATCCGCTTCTGCCTCTATCGTAAAGCTCGCTTCATCAAAACTCGCTTGTAGCGTTTCAAGCTCAAGGGCGCTTGTGGCAACCTCGTTTTTAAGGCGCTCACCATTTTCTTGCCACTGCGCTTGTGATTGCATGTCGCTTTGTTGCAAATCATGAATTCTGACTAACTCGTGCTGCAGATGATCAACTGCTTGCTTATACGGATAGAGCTCGCTATTTTTGGTTTCCATTAAGGCTTCTAAAGCCTCAAATGCACTCTTTTGATCAAAAAGCTGCTCCGTGACTTGATTAAGATTTTCAATCATCATTTGAAATTCATGATGTTCATTTTCATGACCATCAATGAGTCCCTGTATATCTGCTTCTACGGCTTTTTTTTGCTGATTGAGCTGTGCATAGCCAATGGTGCGTTCATCTGCTTTTAATGATTGAAATCGTCTTGCCGCCTCTGCTTGCTTATCTAAGCGAGCCAGCTGTTTCCCCAACTCTAAACGGATATCGTTCAGTCTCTCTAAGTTATCGCGTGTATGCGTGATACGCTGCGCAGTTTCATGCCGGCGCTCTTTATATTTAGAGATATTTGCCGCTTCTTCAAAGAAAACCCGTAGATCTTCTGCTTTTGATTCCACAATTCGGGAAATCATTCCTTGTTCAATAATGGCATAAGAACGAGGTCCTAACCCTGTACCGAGAAAAATATCCGTAATATCTCGGCGGCGGCAACGCGTGCCATTTAAAAAGTACTGGCTTTTACCATCACGATCTAACGTTCGGCGAACACTAATCTCTCGGTATTCTGCCCACTTTCCGCCCAGCTTGCCCTCTTCATTTTCAAATATCAACTCAATCGATGCCATACCGGATGCTTTGCGACGATCTGAGCCATTAAAAATAACATCGCTCATCGACTCACCACGCAGCTGCTTGGCAGAAGACTCTCCCATCACCCAACGCACAGCATCAATGATATTAGATTTCCCACAACCATTAGGGCCTACAATACCATTGAGCTTACCCGTTAATGTAAACGTGGTTGGGTCTACAAATGATTTAAATCCTGAGAGCTTTACTTTACTTAATCGCATGCAAATTTTCGCTTATTACTTATTATTTTAGTAGAGATATCTTCATATCAATCGATATCCCATTGTACGAGAGTGATTCTAGTATTCCGGTAATGCCCGAGGCTTCTATTATGATGAGTCACGAATTAACGCAATATATATTCATCTTAATATGGTATTCGCTGCATTCATTTAACCTTTATTAGGGCTAATAAAATACCATAATTCAACTGCCTTGTACCGCTTATCAATTATACGCTTCTGGCAGGTTGCTAAAAAATAACGCTTTTATAGCCATACAATTCATATATAATAAGTATGATTAGAGAATGTAATCATGCTTTCTAATGAAAAATTTCACTGTAAAGTTATCACCTTATCGAAGATAACTATCCTTGATATAGAAAGTTCCATTTTTGATGTAACAGCATATATTAAAAGAGGTAACAGCGATTATAACTCGGCATGATCATGATTATCTAACCCCTTTTTTCGCTAAAATCGTTTCAATAATGACTTAACTTCGCTATTGACATTAATTCATACTAAAATGGTTTTAAATTAGATTCGTAACCTTACAACTGATAATTTCGGACTCAAAATTATTGACTGTCACAAGGAGCAGACAATGCAAGAAACCGCAGATGCGACTCATACCGCCCTTTTTAGTGGCCCCTTTTTCGAGAATTTCCTCGCAATATCACGCTATGAAACCGTCATATCGCTTGTCGTCCTCGCAATCGCCTTCTTTACGATCTATCAATTGCAAAAGCGGAAGAAAAGTTTCTTTATCCGTATGCTCGTAGGCCTGATATTTGGGGTTGTGATTGGTCTTGGTGTACAAGCACTCGAAGGATTCCCAGATACAACAACCGTTGTCCTGAAAGAAACAAGCACTTGGTATGGGCTTTTTGGTCGTACCTTTATTGCATTTATTCGGATGCTTGTGATTCCGCTTGTCTTTGTATCTATCGTGAAAGTTATCCTCGATTTTGGGGGTGATAAACAGCTCACGAAAGTCACGCGCCGCGGTATCTTTTGGTTACTCTTCACAACCGGGATAGCTGCCGTTTTAGGAATGATCATTGCCTCTGTTTTAGGTTTAGGAAAAGGCGATGAGATCATCCATACTGCCGCTAAGAGCCGTGAATTTACCAACTTAGTAGATGTTTTTGTCAATCTTGTACCGAATAATATTATTGGGGCAATGAATAACAATAACATCATCGGGCTTGTGATCTTCTCCGCACTGATCGGTATTGCTGCAAATCGTATGGCACCAAAAGTACCTGAAGCCATGAATGTATTTAAACAGTTTATCGATGCACTTCATAAAATCGTGATGAGTATCACGATGACCATTATAAAATACATGCCATATGCAGTTATTGCGCTCCTAGCCGGTACAATCATCTCCAATGGTATTCCCGCAGTGATTAAAGTATCGAGTTTCGTACTTGCGATCTATATTGCGACCTTTGTGATGATGGCGATTCATCTCTTTATTGTAGGTGCACACGGTTTATCTCCCTGGATGTTCTTGAAAAAATCACGCGATACCTTAGTTATGGCATTCTCGAGCCGATCATCGGTTGGTACATTGCCAATGACAATCTCCACACTCACAGAGCGCCTTGGCGTTTCAGCGGGAACTGCAAATCTTATCCCCTCACTCGGTACGACAATGGGTATGAATGGTTGTGCGGGTTTCTTCCCTGCGCTCCTGGTGATGATGGTTGCCAATATGGTCGGCATTGAGATGGATCTACAGTTTTACATTATGCTGCTCATTGTGATCGTCATTGGCTCCATCGGTATTGCCGGCGTTCCGGGTACTGCAACCATTGCGGCAACGATCGCCCTTTCAGGAATGGGGATGGGCGAATACTTCCCACTGATCGGCATGGTGCTTGCCATTGACCCAATGATCGATATGGGCCGAACCATGACGAATATCTCCGGCGCCCTCGCTTCATCCGTCGTAACAGATAAAGAGCTTGGTTTACTCGATGAAAAGATGTTTAAAGACCCCAATGCTACACTTTCTGAAAAAGAGTAACTTTAGCGAAAAAACGAGTGCTAGAGATTAATTGGTGTAAATCCTAATAATCGGTAATAATACGTTCAATATTATTACCGATTTTTTTATCCCCTGTTTTATAAAAGACGAGGAATCTTATGCGCCGCAATAAAGAGAAGAGCAAAGAAGAGTTTAGCTGGATTTTCGTCTGCACGATCGGCTTTATCGTCATGACATGGCTCATCGCGATCTACCTCACCTTTAAGAGCCCTAATAACGAGAGTATCTTCTTTGATGCCGTCGTTGCGCTCTTTACCGGCGTTGCTTTTACCGGTGTGCTCTATTCACTCAATATTCAGCGCCAAGATCTTCTTTTGAGCCGAGAAGAGCTCAAGATTAATCGTGAAGAGTTATCGCGCACACGAGAAGAAGTCAAAGAGCAGAAAGAGGAGCTTCGCCGGCAATTATTTGATCAACACTTTCAATATATGCTGACGACCTTTTCTAAAAAGGTGGATAATCTCTCAGAAAATTACGATACAAGCGAATATCTCAAAGATATTCAATTTACAGAGAATCCTGATCGCGTCGTGTTATCAGAGGCGGAGTTTATCGAAAAATTTACCCCCGAAAGATTAAACGTGATTAAAGTATTTACAGATCTCGTTCTTTATTATGATCGTCAATATGTATTTGCAGATAAACCGCATTCATCATCGCTATACCTGGTCATACTTTCAATCACGGCACAACTCGCATCACTGCTTCGCGTCATCAACAAACTCGATCTAGAGCATGAAAACTTTGCTTATCTTCAGCCGCAATTAAAACTTGCAATGCAAAATGCCTTAACACTCGCGCAAAAGTATAAAATCGTACAGTTCTAAACGGCGCATATACATTAAAGCCGTCTTGAACATCATTCATCTATTCATAAACTAGCGATAATTTAAAACTTCGGTGCGTGCCATCAAGCAGATCGGCAGTACGTCGTACTCATCGGCTTCACAGATCAAAAGCTTTGATCTGTCCGTGCCAATATTGCCCTTTGTCACCATACAGACTTCAACGCTCGCCCTTGCATGAACGATCTGAATGGGATCAATGCCCCCCATTTTCTCGCTAATGCCTTTCTCGATTGCCTCAGCCGTTTGCAAGCATTGTAAAAACTCCTGCTCCAACTGCCCGCTTTTTAGTTTTTGGCGGCTATCTTGTTTTTGCCAAGCGTTGTGACTATACCAAAGCTGCTTTTCATACAGCGCATCTCGCGCTTCTTGAGACATTGTAGATTCGCTATCAATTATGGCCCGATAAGCATTCATGCTCTCTTCTTGCTTATGTGCAATACTTGCACAACCTACTACAAACAGTAGTAACAACGCCATCACACCCAATCGTGTTGAAACTGATTTTAATTGCATCATTTGAAATACCTTTCGTTCAATACCTTTTGTTTGCCAAAATGCGCTTTCATTACTCATTTCCAATGCTCACTACCATAACTTAGCGTCCTGTCGGCATTCATCATAAATAATGCTCTTGATAATACTCGAAATAACACGCTTATGTCACTGAAATAAGCAAGTCGCATTTCCTTTGGAAGTAATCTTGAATTTCATATATAATACGGGGTTAATTTTCACTCTTCATGAAGGATATACAAGTGATTGATCCACGCCTATTAAGACAGAATTTCGATGATGTTATAAATGCACTCGCTAAACGTGGTTACAAGATGGATACCACACGCTTCAACGAGCTTGAAGAAAAGCGTCGTGAGCTTCAAGTTTCCCTGCAAGATCTCCAAAATGAGCGTAATACTACCTCGAAAAAGATCGGTATCGCGAAATCAAAAGGCGAAGATGTTTCTGCAATCATGGCTTCTGTTGCTAACCTAGGTGCTCAATTAAGCGCCGTTGAAGCCGAGCTTGATATTGTCAGTGATGCGCTCAACACAATGCTCCTTGATATGCCCAATATCCCTAATAGCGAAGTGCCGATGGGTAAAAATGAAGATGATAACGTTGAAGTTAAGCGTTGGGGTACGCCACGTGAATTCTCATTTGAACCCAAGGATCATGTTGCCCTCGGTGAAAATAGCGGAATGGACTTTGAAGCTGCGGCTAAAATCAGCGGTTCTCGCTTTGTGGTTTTAAAGTCAAATATGGCCAAGCTTCACCGCGCACTTGCACAATTTATGCTTGATACACATACGGAAATGCATGGCTATACGGAAGTAAACGTCCCTGTGGTTGTCAATCAGAAAAGTCTTTATGGCACGGCACAACTCCCAAAATTTTCAGAAGATCTTTTCAAATTAGAAGATGAACGTCACTTTTACCTGATTCCTACGGCTGAAGTCCCGCTTTCAAATCTTGCTCAAGATGAGATCTTTGAAGATGCTGAACTACCAATGCAACTAGTCGCGCATAGCACATGCTTTAGATCAGAAGCAGGAAGCTACGGTCGTGATACTCGCGGGATGATTCGTCAACATCAATTTGAAAAAGTTGAGCTAGTACACTTTACAAAGCCGGATGATTCTTATGATGCGCTTGAGCGTTTAGTCGGTCATGCCGAAGCAATTCTTGAAAAACTAGAACTCCCTTACCGCCGGGTTGTGCTCTGCACAGGTGACATGGGTTTCTCTGCTGCAAAAACATATGACCTTGAAGTTTGGCTCCCTGGGCAACAGAAGTATCGCGAAATCTCTTCATGTTCAAACTGTGAAGATTTCCAATCACGCCGCCTAAAAGCGCGTTTCAGAAATAGTGAAACGGGCAAACCGGAACTCATGCATACTTTAAATGGCTCCGGTTTAGCGGTTGGCCGTACACTAGTTGCCGTACTTGAAAACTATCAAGAAGAAGATGGTCGCATTCGTATTCCCGAGGTCTTAAAACCATATATGCGCGGTGCTGAATATCTCTAATAGATTACCAGACTAAGTAAAAGCCTTACACGACTATTCACGCCGACCCACAGACTAAAATCAATGGGAGAGCGTGATTACCAAAGCACAATCAAACTGTTTGAACACCCTAGAAGATCTCGAAATCTTCTTCTAGATTTTAAATTAGATTAATTGACAATAACCTGATAGCTTTAGCTGTCATTTTAGGAGAAATTACAATGGCATTATTAATTACAGACGAATGTATTAACTGTGATGTTTGCGAACCTGAGTGCCCGAATGAAGCAATCTCAATGGGTCCTGAAATTTATGTGATCGACCCGAATAAATGTACTGAATGCGTAGGTCACTTTGACACACCACAATGTGTAGAAGTATGTCCTGTAGAATGTATTCCCAAAAATCCTGACCATGTCGAGACTCAAGAAGAACTCATGGAAAAATTCCATAAGCTTCAACAAGGTTAAGACACAATCAACCTCGCCCAACATTTTTCTTTAAGAGTATTTATGAAGCTGAAACGTATTTTAATCACATTAGGTTTACTCGTATCCACTGCCTATGCGCAAAAGTATGTTGAATACACAATGCCAATGGAGGGTGAGGACGTTGTCGGTCAATTGACATATGTTATGCCTCAAAAGCATGAATCGCTCGTAGATTTAACTATGCGCTATGAAATGGGTTATGAAGAATTACGTTGGGCAAATCCTGGTATTAATGCTTGGCTATTAAACGACACACAACCGCTCGTGCTACCAACGGAATTTATTCTTCCTGAAGGGAAACGCTCAGGCCTTGTCTCTAATATTCCAGAGATGAGAACCTATTATTACCTCAAAGATTCAGATAAAGTATATATCTATCCTGTCGGCGTTGGCCGCATGGACTGGAAAACACCTTTAGGCTCTTGGGCAATTACCCGTAAACAAGAGCATCCGAATTGGTATCCACCAGAATCGATCCGCCGCGAGCATCAAGAGATGGGCCGTGGCACACTTCCTAGTATGGTTCCAGCAGGTCCTGATAACCCGCTAGGCACGCGCGTTCTTCGCCTTGCGCTTCCAAGCTATCTGCTTCACGGCACCAATGAGCAAACAGGTATCGGTATGCGTGTCACCCATGGCTGTATGCGCTTCTATCCGCAACACATTGAACATCTTTATGACATTGTTCCTACCAATACAATGGTGACATTCCTGAATCAACCTGTGAAATATGGCATTCAAGGGAATGATATTTTAATTGAAGTACACCCTCCTCTTGAAGAAGATAATATCTCAACCGCGGGCTTAAAAGAGAAAGCTTTTGCGCAATTAGCTGAATACTTAAAGCAATTCCCCAATGCATCTATTAACAATGATATGGTGAATATTGCTGTTCAGCAGCAAACGGGCATTCCGATTATTATTGGTCAAAAAGATAGCCGTCCTAGCATACAAAACACCAATAGCGCGCCATTTACTGCGATGCCTATTGATATGCCTGCATCTGTAGTAACGCCTGCAGCACAACCCTCTTCAATTGAGTTGCTTGCAGAACCTAGCGAATCTAATGGTAATGTAAAATCACTGCCTAAAAATCCCGATCATCTCGCTTATGAAGATATGAACCCAGAAGCTATATCAACACAGCCAAAAGTCTCTATCACTACACGCGACCTCAAAGCCCCAGCGACAAATTCATCGGTGCCGCGTTTCTCACACAATGCCGAGCCCTCACAAGGGATTTCTGCTGCACTGATCAATCATGATATTCCGCCTAGCGCCGGCGCCATTCAGTTCCCTGAATCAGAAACTGAACGCGCTTTTCAAGAGCAAGCAAAGGGTCCTGCTATAAACACACTAACACGACCACAAGCACAATAAGATACAGTGCCATAGTCAGCATTATGCTACTATTTAACCCCATTAAAATTTATTGAGCATCCTGAAGATTCTAGAATTTAAACTATCAGTTAAAACTATCTTTCTAAAATCCTCTCTCCGCTCTATAGTAATAAAGTATCCCTCAACCCGCACTCTTGGGGTGATACTCACTGATTAGAAGAGTGTAAATCCATTTTTAAAAAATTTAGGATAGAAAAGTATGGCAACCATAGAAGAGAGTCTAGAGATTATTCAACGTGGTACTGATGAAGTTATCTCAATTGAAGATTTAACCGCAAAACTTAAAGAGAACCGTCAGCTTCGTATTAAAGTAGGTTTTGATCCTACAGCTCCAGATTTGCATCTCGGACATACCGTCGTAATTAATAAAATGCGTCACTTCCAAGATCTTGGTCATGAAGTGAATTTCTTGATTGGGGATTTCACAGGCATGATCGGGGATCCTTCAGGAAAAGATACAACTCGTAAACCCCTCACTCGCGAGCAAGTGCTTGCAAACGCACAGACCTATCAAGATCAAATATTTAAAGTCTTAGATCCTGAACTCACGAAAGTCGTATTTAATTCGCATTGGTTAGGCGAATTAGGGACAAGTGGTATGATTCAACTCGCATCTCGCCATACTGTTGCGAGAATGCTTGAGCGTGATGACTTTGAAAAGCGCTATAAATCACAACAACCGATCGCGATTCATGAATTCATCTATCCGCTGCTTCAAGGATACGATTCAGTGCATCTACAGACAGACGTAGAGCTCGGCGGTACTGACCAAAAATTCAACCTATTAATGGGGCGTGACTTACAACGCTCATATGGCATTACAAAACCACAATGCGCTATTACAATGCCGCTTCTTGTAGGTCTTGATGGCGTCAATAAAATGTCAAAATCACTCGGCAATTACATTGGTGTTGATGATACGCCAGATGATCAATTTGGTAAATTGATGTCGATCTCTGATGAACTTATGTGGAACTACTTTGATCTTTTAAGCTTCCGCTCAACGGCAGATATCAATGCACTCAAAGCAGAAGTTGAAGCCGGTCGTAACCCACGTGATGTGAAGTTTGAACTCTGTGATGAGATCATTTCACGCTACCATACAAAAGCCGATGCAGAACAAGCACAGCGCAACTTCATTGAAAGATTCCAAAAAGGAAATCTTCCTGAAAACATTGAAGAGAAAAATGTGCAGTCTGAAGCGGGCGTCATCGGTATTGCGCAAGCAATGCGTGATGCAGGCCTAGTGAGCTCAAACTCAGAAGGCTTCCGTATGATTACTGAAGGCGCTGTTCGTATTAATCAAGAGCGCGTAGATGATAAAGGTCTTACCCTCGCAAAAGGTGATGATGTAATCATTCAAGTGGGTAAACGCCGTATTGCAAGAGTGATTGTTCTCTAATCATTTTATATATCGCAATACTCAAAGCTCGGTAATAAAAGATCAATCTTCTTAGATTTCTTGCAATACCGAGCTTTTTATTTTTGTAAACATGCTAAAATTAAAATCGTGATACATTAAATTTCTGGAGAATTTCGATGACATTTGTCGTAACTGATAACTGCATACTATGTAAATATACAGACTGTGTTGAAGTCTGCCCTGTTGATTGCTTTCATGAAGGCCCTAACTTTCTTGTCATCGATCCAGATGAATGTATCGATTGCACACTATGTGAGCCAGAATGCCCTGCCGGCGCAATTGTTGCGGATGATGATTTAAGCGAAGATCAGATGGTGTTTTTAGATCTTAATGCAGAATTATCGCGTAAATGGCCGGTGATTACAGAACAGAAAGCGCCGCTTCCTGAAGCCGAAAAATGGGATGGCGTGCCCAACAAACTTCCAAAGTTAGAGCGATAAGCATATATGGCTAGGCATCTTACAGATCAACAAAAAAGACTTTTAGAATTACGCCGTGAACAACTCCTCTCCAATGATGACTTAAATGATGCCCTTTCCGGCCGCGTGATTGTCCAGCATGGGCAACATGTCACATTAGAAGATGAAGAGCTTAATCTTCATAAAGCAGCGGTGCGCCAAAGTTTAGGCGCGATTGTCTGCGGCGATTATGTCTACTATCAACTCGAACAAAATGAACCGGTGATTACCACAAGGCTTCCGCGTGAAAACCACTTTTCTCGCATTGCATTTGGTGGACATGAAAAGATATTAGCAGCGAATATTGATCAGCTCTATATCGTGATTGCCCCAAAGCCTGAGCCAAGCCCATCTCTTATTGATCGCTATCTGATCGCCGCGACCTATTTCGGCATTAATCTCGCCTTTATTCTCAATAAAAAAGATGAGATTGATGAAACAACCGATCTTGCATTTTTAGAAGATTATAAAAAACTTGGTATTCCTGTGTATGAAACCTCTATTTTTGATCCTGAATCCATTGATCAGCTCGAGGCTATTCTCAAAAATAAAACGTCAATTTTTGTCGGACAATCGGGTGTCGGTAAATCATCTCTTACCAATAAAATCATTCCCTCTTTAGCGCTTCAAACACAAAAAATTAACGCCTCAACCGGTCTTGGTAATCATACAACTTCGACCACAACGCTGTACCATTTACCAATGGAGGATAGCTATCTTATTGACTCTCCAGGGGTACGCAGCTTTAATATAGAACATCTCCCCCTTACCGCGATTGAACATGGGTTCCCTGAGTTCAATGCGCTGACAAAGGCCTGTAAATTCAGCAATTGTAGCCATATCAATGATCCTGGCTGTACATATCAAGAAGCGATTCACCAGGGCTTAATCTCACCACGGAGACTCGAAAGCTACCTTCAGATCAAAAGCAGCATGACGCAAAGCATCGCCAAGCAAGTAAAAGGCGGAAAACGCCGTTAATTAAATATATACGAGTGAAATACAGTGATATAAAAAATGCTAATAGTTCCCCATGGTTCTATTAGCATTTTTATTTCTAATTGAATATTTTTTACAAAAAGATCACAGAGTAAGTTATTTAAAGAGACTTAGGTTTAAAGCATCTGCGACATGCTTTACCATCTTCTGCCCTCTAACACTATTACCGATAGGATCTAATCTTGGTGAAAAGGCAGCAATCGCCATTTTCCCTGGCACAATGGATAAAATCCCGCCACCTACACCACTTTTAGAGGGTAAACCAACAGTATATGCCCATTCTCCAGAGGATTCATACATTCCTTCCATCATCATCTCCGCAAGTACATAAGGCACATTTTCAGCCTTCACTACACGCGCCTTCGTAATTGGATTAACGCCTTTATTGGCAAATGTTGCGCCCATGGTTGCAAGATCAACCACATCTATCAGCGTTGAACATTGTCTTGTGTAAACATCACACGCATCCATAGCATCACTATAAAGCGTACCTGCTGAATAAAGAAGCCAAGCAATCGCTCTATTATGGAAGTTTGTTGCTTGTTCTGATTGATTCAATTCCATTGATAGTGCAATTTTGTCAGAGCCGAGCTGCTGCTGAAACTTTAAAATTTTTTGCCAGCGATCATCCGGAGAATCTGCCGATAATAGACTCACCGTCGACATTGCCCCAGCATTGACAAGCGGCGATAATGGCTTATCCCCATGCAACTCTAAAGCCATCACAGAGTTAAAGGGTAATCCTGTCGGACTTGTCCCAATTTTCTCTTTGACAATTTCCGCACCTTTCTCTTCTAATGCCAATGCAAGCGTACAAAACTTAGAAATGGACTCAATTGCAAAGCGATAATCATGGTCACCCACTGAATAAACATCTCCTTTTGCAGTTACAATGGCGATTGCGCCGAG
>CANRON010000026.1 GCA_947632245.1 uncultured Ignatzschineria sp.
TGATTTTTTCTTATATGGAACCGTTGCAGCTTTAGTTTTTAATAAAATATTCTTTGTAAGTGATGATCCGGCAATTGGACTGTTGCTCTCTTATGCCTCTTTTGCATTAACCTTTTTCATAAGACCCTTTGGGGGAATTCTTTTTAGCCATATTGGTGATAGAGTCGGTCGAAAAAAGACGCTTGTATTAACGCTCAGCTTGATGGGCATTGCCACAATGGCAATTGGTCTTTTACCATCTTATCAAACCATTGGTATCTGGGCGCCTATCTTATTAATCTTTTTTCGATTATTACAAGGGATAGGTATTGGCGGAGAGTGGGGCGGTGCGCTTTTACTTGCGGTTGAATACGCGCCTAAAAATAGACGAGGATTCTTTGGTAGTGTGCCACAGGTGGGTATTCCCGTAGGGATGGTTTTAGGGACATTAGTCTTATCATTAATGACGCTTCTTCCGGATGAAGACTTTATGAGTTGGGGTTGGCGGATTCCTTTTATACTGAGTGCATTGCTAGTTGTATTGGGATTATGGATTCGAAATGGTATTGATGAAACGCCGGCATTTAAAGAAGTCCAAAAAGAAGGGAAAGTTCCTAAACTGCCTGTGATTGATACATTTCGTTACTATTGGCGTGAAGTGCTAATTGCGGTTGGTGCAAAGTTTGTAGAAACAGCACCTTTTTATATCTTTAGTACCTTTATTGTGTCTTATGCCACGATTACACTCGGATTTAGTAAGACGGTGACGCTCTCTGCGGTCATGATTGCGAGTGTGATTACCTCACTCTTAATTCCGGTGATGGGGGCATTATCGGATAAAGTTGGGCGTAAAAAAGTGTATGTAATCGGCACTATTGTCATGATTATCTATATTTTCCCTTATTTCTGGATGATCCATCAAGGTTCTGTGGCATTGCTTATTACTGCAACGATCATCGGTCTTGGTATTATTTGGGCACCGATTACGGCTGTATTGGGAACCTTTTTCTCAGAAATATTTGCCCCTGAAATTCGGTACACAGGGGTTACGTTAGGTTACCAAATTGGTGCCGCGCTTGCTGGGGGTACAGCACCTTTGATCGCAGTGGCATTCTTAACTTACTTTGATTCCTATGTCCCTATTGCCCTCTATATTATGTTAACGGGTGTTATCTCTCTCGTTGCGATTTCATGTGCTAAGGGTAAAAAGACAAGTTTTGATGAGTAAGTGGTGTTTAGATTTTAAGAGATGAATGATTGCCCAATCGCGTATTGGGAAAAGTTCGTTAAAATCACTATGATAGATATAGATGTATTGCAAAAAAGATACGAAGATAATAATTAAAATAAGGAGTTATTGTATGAAGATTCTCAATCAAAATGAGATTCAGGAAATTTATAAAATGCCTGAGGCACTCGTTGATATTGAACATATTTTAAACGCCAAGTTTAACGAGAAAGTGGATAATCCCCTCAGAACGGTCATTGAGTTTCCAGAAGAGCATGCATCTGTTTTATATATGCCGTGTGCGGATCTTGAAAATCAATTAATGAGTATGAAAGCGGTCACAATTTTCCCTAATAATCCGGGGAAAGGAATGAACACGACACAAGGTGTTATTCTCTTATCCGATGCTAATAATGGCGCGCACTTAGCCTTACTGAATGCCTCTTATCTTACGCGCCTTAGAACGGGTGCTTTAAGTGGGTTAGCAACAGACCGCCTCGCCCGCAAAGATAGTACTGTCCTGACAGTGATCGGGACGGGGGGGATGGCATTTGAACAAGTGCTTGGGGTACTCGAGGTGCGAGATATCAAAGAGATTAATCTCGTTAATCCTACTCGTGAAAATGCCGTGAAATTTGAAGAAAAACTGCGAGCGTATCCGATTAAAACAAGTATTGATATCCATATTGTGGAGGATCTATCGGAAGCGGTTAAAAGGGCGGATATTATTAATTGTGCCACGCGGTCTAAATCGCCCGTATTTGATGGTAATGATATTCAAGCTGGCACGCATGTGAATGGTGTGGGCTCTTATTTGCCAGATATGTGTGAGGTCGATTTTACGTTTATTACGCGTGCCAATATTATTGTTGTCGATGATTTTCATGGTGCGACGGAGGAGGCCGGTGAATTTATCCATGCTGTCGAGAAAGAGGGTTGGTCTTTTGATGCTATCAAGGGGGAGCTGAATGGTTTAATTGCCGGCGCATATCCCGGACGTAGTGATGATAGCGAGATCACTTTCTTTAAATCTGTCGGTTCAGCATACTTTGATTTAGCTGTCGCTCAAGGTGTTTATCGCAAGGCGCAGCGTTTAAATCGTGGTATCGATGTTGAAGTGTGATGCCATTGAGGGCGACATACATAGCTAAACAGTTTTAGATAAAGAATTGCTATTAAAAGACCGAAGAGAAAGCCAAAGAGAAAAGTAATGAAAAAAGTGAGTATTGTTTGATAGCCAATACTCACTTTTTTATTGTTGATTCTACGTTATTTTCTAGTCATTCGGGTGAATCGGTGAACGACCTAAAATCAGTGTTTCAGCAAGATCGAGCTCATAGAGTAGCTTCTGATAAAGTTCAGGACTGATGCGTTTTTTAGAATTAAGCTCGTAAAGTTTACGGCGTTCAGCACGCACTGCAGCGAGGCGAATATGAACTTCTATCGAATCACTCTCTTTAGTCTGTTGAATCATATGGTTGACTTGTTCTATCTCGCCAATGACCTGATTGGTAATTTGGGTCGTAAAGGTTAAATCTTCTTCCGATAGCTCTTTATCTTTCAGTAACTCTTCGGACGTTTTTTTAATCGCTTCAATTGCAGCCGTTGCGATTTCTGTCCGAAGCTCATCTTCTTCCTCATGATGGACAACTTCAACTTCTTTGCCGGCATCTTTCTTTTTACGTAATAAGAGCGGGAGTATGGCTGTTGCAGTAATAAGGGAGAGTATGATGATACCTGCTGCCAAAAAAATAACTTGATAGCGGGCCGGGAAAGGGATATCGGGATTTGTGGAAATAAGGAGCGGAATCGAGAGTGCCGCTGCAAGCGTAACCGTCCCCCGAACGCCGGAAAAGGTTAAGATCGCTAGCTCCTTAATTGTCATCGTAGCAAATGACATTGGTTTTTTAAAGAAGGAATACGGGCTGATAAATTTTAAAACTAAAAGCCAGAGGAATCTGAGCAGCATTAGAGCTAAATAGATCAGGACAATATCGCCGATCAGTGTGGTAAATGTGGTCGAAGGATCGACGATGGCATCTGTATAGGTATCTTTAAAGATGCTCGGAATTTGAAGACCTAGCATTAAGAATACGGCGCCATTGAGTAAGTATTCTAATAACCCCCATACACTATTGGCGCGCAGACGCATCTTAACAGGCGTGGATTGGAAGAAATTGGAAAAACCGACCGTCATACCGGCAGCAACAGCAGATAAAATCCCTGATAACTCCAGAAGTTCTGCAATGGCGTAAGCACCAAAGGGCATAAGCATTAACATAATCATCTGTGAGCCGACTTCATCGCCTTGCAGTTTGCCGAGAAAAGTAATAAAACGAATATAGATCCAAGCAAAAGCAATCCCTATTAAAATACCGCCGATCGCCATTTTTAAGAAATCAAGGCTCAGAAGTGCATAATCATGCGCCGTTGTTAATGCGGTAACACCGAGCGCCACTGCAATGGCAAATTTCAGTGAAACAAGTGCCGAAGCATCATTCATCAAGGCCTCTCCCTCTAGGACTTGCATAAGTCTGTGTGAAAGCCTCCCCTTTCCAACGATACTTGACAGCGCAACCGCATCTGTGGGCGACAGTACGGCAGCAAGCGCAAAGGCAACGGGCAGCGACATCTCGGGCATAAAGTAGTAGATCACGTAACCCAGACCAATCACAGTGACAAATACCAGCACAAGCGCAAGGCTAATAATCTCTCTGCCCGCATGAAGGAAATCTTTTAGGGGCATTTTTCGCCCATCTTCAAAAAGAAGCGGCGGGATAAAGAGAAGCATAAAGAGTTCAGGATCAAAAGTGACATGAAACCCGTTATGGGGCCAAGATACGATTGCGCCCATGATAATTTGGATAAAGGGCAGTGGCGCTTTAAAAGGGATTAATCGATGTACTGTGCTTGCGAGTGCAATTAGCAGAATGATGACGAAAATCGTAATAAATATACTCATAATAGTTTTATGCAGGTCTATGTCAGTAGGGGGAGCGAATGATGATAAAATGTTTCGAAAAAAATCAGTGAATAATCCACTATATGTATTTTACAGCTGTTTTATCTTCTTGTTATTTTATTTCACGTCCCCTTTAAAATAAAGGCGATTCTTGATTGATATCGTGCTCAATTGAGCTATCGGAATGAATTATCAATGATTCAAGCGGTACTTGATAGCGATAAACCGCAATGTAGAGGGGGAATAAACCGTAAATCGGTATTTTGTTTTCATATGTTCTATTTTTTTACGAATTATATGATTTAGATCTATATATACATAAACTGACAGTGGTAAGGTGAAGTCAATACAGTATTGATCCGATCAATAAATTATTCATTTATATCACCTATATATTGTTGCCGGATGGTTTTTTAAGGGATAAACGACTCATTCACTTATCCCTCTATTCGATACCACACAACGATGCTATTTTTTAGATACATAGATTCAACAATCTTCATAATGAGTAGAGATTGAAGGGGAGTATCTGTTTGATGACAAAACTATTTCAACTCGGGATATTGATGGATGAGGTGAAGATACGCACCTAAGTTAACGGCGTTCGTGAAACCATTTTCTGTTAAAACATGCGCTGCAAATCCCGAACGAGCCCCAGCGGCACAATAAAGACCAATGGGATCATCTTTAGATTGAATATGTGCAAATATCTCTGCCAATATATTTTGATATTCAATCAAAATGGCACCTTTCAGATGGCCTTGCGCGAATTCTTCTGGGGTTCTGACATCGATAATAAGCATATAAGTACCATCATTAATAATTGTAGAGAAGTTGTAGAGGAAAATTATGTGTAGCGTCAACGCATCATTCTAACATTGTCTCGATGACTTCTAAATAATAATATCTTGCAACTACTCACGGATTAAAGTATATATAACATATCTATATTATATGTATTTGATGAGTGATAGATATCGCGATAAAATGTATTAATATCAACGTGGCTGCAGCGATTATAAGTGGTCAGAAGAAGAACTTACGGAATAAGAGGATATGACAATGGATAAAAGTCAATTAAAAACAGATCAAGTCAGTCAAGCGGATCAAACGAAAGAAGCATTAAAAAGTCGTTTAACGCCTATGCAGTATTATGTGACACAAGAAGATGGGACAGAGCCACCTTTTGAAGGTGTATTTGATCAGCATTTTGAGGTCGGAATATATGTCGATATTGTATCGGGAGAAGCACTCTTTAGCTCTAGTGAAAAATTTGATGCGGGCTGTGGCTGGCCCGCGTTTTCAAAGCCGATTAATGAAGCTGAAATAAAAGAGTTAGCCGATGTGTCGCGCGGATATCATCGCACAGAAGTGAGAAGCCAGTCCGCAGATTCACACCTTGGGCATGTTTTTGAAGATGGTCCCATTGAAAAGGGCGGCTTGCGTTATTGCATTAACTCAGCGGCTTTAAGATTTATTCCGCTTGAGAAAATGAAGGCTGAAGGATATGAGCAATATTTGGTGCTTTTTAATAAAATGCCAAATCAGTAAAGCTAAGTCAGTAAACAATAACATCAATAGGAAACTTTAGGGACTTTTGCACGGATTGCAAAAGCCAGAAACAGGGTCTTAAAGATGAAATGGAATCTCGCAAAGAGCCCGTTGAGAAGTGATGAAAAATTGATAGATTCACGAAAGTATTTTAAATATATTGTAATTATGTATAATGATTCTCGTAATCTCAAAGGGCTCCCATTGCGAGAGGATCTTTAAGAACTAGGGAGCAACATATAGGGGATGAGTATGAACATACAAGAGATGAGAGCAGGCGCTCTAGAAGCGACGACCTTTTTAAAACGGTTTGGTAATGAAGATAGACTATTACTCCTTTGCCATTTAAGTAAAGGGGAATATACAGTATCTACTTTAGAAACACTGACAGGTATTCAACAACCAACCTTATCCCAGCAGTTAGGCGTGTTGCGTTCAGATAACCTTGTCAAAACGCGTCGAGAGGGAAAATGGATCTATTACTCTGTGGATGATCCAAAGGTATTAACATTACTCGATTGTGTCTATAAACTTTTTTGTCCGAAGGAGAAATCAGCATAATGACGTTTTTTTCGTTACCAGCGCTGCTAGGTGGAATTTTAATTGGGATTGCAGCGGTGCTATTTTTGCTAGGGCTCGGCCGCATTATGGGCGTGAGTGGAATTGTCAGTAATCTCCTCTCACGCAGCGGTCTTACAATGTGGCGACTCTGTTTTATTGCCGGCTTATTAATCGCGCCCACACTCTATTATTTAGTAGTGGGCAGCTTACCTGCGGTAACCGTTACGTCTTCATGGCCACTTTTAGTGGGTGCGGGCTTATTGGTGGGAATTGGGTCGGCAATGGGATCAGGATGCACGAGCGGACATAGTATCTGTGGAATTTCACGCTTAGCGCCGGGATCACTTGTGATTACGGTTGTTTTTATGGTAGCTGGTGGCGTAACCGTTTTTATTTTGAAACATTTAATAGGGGGCTAAAATGAAATTAGTAATTGCTTTTGTTTCAGGCCTACTATTTGGCGTCGGCCTTCTATACTCCGGTATGGCCGATCCTGCAGTTGTCCAAGGTTTTTTAGATCCTTTTGGTGATTGGAATCCGGCACTATTATGGGTCATGGTGGGTGCGCTTGGGGTTTCATCTGCTGGAGTATTGATTGCACGTAGAAGAACGAAAACGATGACAGGAGATCCACTTACTTTCCCTAAAAATAGCAAGATCAATAAAGATCTTATGATAGGCGGATTGATCTTTGGTGCCGGTTGGGGATTAGTAGGGATTTGCCCAGCTCCCGCGCTTATTCTATTAGGGCGTGGCATGTGGGAAGGCATTATATTTGTCATTGCGATGGTTGTGGGGATGAAGCTCGTGACATTTTTAAAAAATAACCAATAGATAAAATAAAAACATTCAAAAAAAAGCCTTTCTGTAATGGTGAGGGATATTACGAATATCTTCTTGCTAATACTGAAGGGCTTTTTGTTGGTTGTTGAAAAAAGCTTTGCAGGAAGAATCATGACTAAATTAGGGATCACTCCTCTAGGGGCTTGCAATACCAGTGATTGCAGTGCCCCTCGATGGTAGCTTGATCGATGATCTCACCTATAAGAATGATGATAATGTCAGCTGTGGGGATTCTATTATTTGTACTGATGATGGGGAGGCGCTCTTTAGTGTGAAGACACGACCCACTAAAGAGTCGAGTAATAAAGTGATTGCGCTACCGAATAACGGGATGATTTGGCTCACAGAAAACCCAAATATGGGCAGCGCTGAGCTTTCCGTATCGGCGCCAAGTTACTTACCATTTTATGATGGGAAGATTATGAAGCCTGTCGAGTTCCATGTTCGATCGAACTATTCAGCGTTCGTTTCAAAATATGAAATCTTGATCTACCGCGGTAGTGACGTGGATCTAGTGACGCCGATTGCAACGATTCCGGTCGATGTAAAAGCGATTACAAAAGTGAACTGGGATGGAACATTGCCATCTAATGTCCGCTTTAGGCTCAATGATGATCTTCTCTATGTCGTGAGAGCTTATGATGAGAGTGGGCACTTTGATGAAACGTATTCAAAAACGATCCGTCTTGTAACGCCGGAAGAAGATGATCGCGGGAATGTTGAAATTCGAGATAGCTTTTCAAGATTGACAGGACAAACGCTCACGAAAGAGGAAGCATTAACGGATTCACTCATTGATGATGTTGTAGGTTCTAACGATCTCTATCGACAAAATATTCCCTTTGTCGGCGCGCGCATTCGTATTCAGGGGAGTAATATTCCTGAGGGCAGCGTCTATATTAACGGTGAATCATATCCTGTTGACCAAGAGCGCAAATTCGAAGCGGATTTCTTAGTGCCGCTTGGTGAGCAGAAATTTGATGTGGAAGTGGATAATGAGGGTAATAAAGTTGATCGCGTCTTGACGACTGATATTACCGGCGATTCATTCTTCTTAGTCGGGATTGCGGATTTAACGGTATATCAGCGTAATGTGACGGGGCCAGGGCAAGAGATGGTGAAGCTTGATCCTGATACCGGCAATGTGCAAGATTCAGATATTCTTTCAGATGGACGACTTGCTTTCTATCTAAAAAGCCGAGTAAAGGGGCGTTATACCATTACGGCGCACGCGGATACAAAAGAGAGAGAGATGAAGCATCTCTTTAGAGGATTTGGCCGTGCGTATCCTGAGGATGTCTTTAGAGCGCTTGATCCTGATCTTTATTACCCTACTTATGGGGATGATTCTACAACCTATCGGGATGTCGATACGATGGGGCGTTTTTATGCACGTGTTGATTGGGATAAAAACCAAGCACTCTGGGGGAACTTTAATACGGGTTTAACGGGAACGGAGTTTGCCAACTATTCGCGCTCACTGTATGGGGGCGCTGTTGATCTTCGGACTAATGATAATACGATTTATGGCGATACGAAGGGGACATTAAGAGTATTTGGTTCCCAAGCGCAGACAATGCCGGGCAGAAGCGAGTTCTTAGGAACAGGTGGAAGTCTTTACTATTTGAGAAATACAGATGTATTACCGGGATCTGAAAAGGTTCAGGTAAAAGTAGTTGATCCTGTGACGGGATTAACACAAGCACTCATATCGCTGGAACGCGGCGTTGATTATGAGTTCGATGCCGTGCAAGGGCGTTTGATTTTATCTAGACCACTTCTTCAAATTGTAGGGCAAAATAATCCGAGTATTATTACAGAAAGACCGATTAATGGGTATGATCAGTTCTTAATTGTTGATTATGAATACATGCCTACAGGATATGATCCTAAAGATATTACTAAAGGTGGACGGGCGCAATATTGGGTCAATGATCACTTAGCCTTAGGGCTCACCTACGTTGATGAGCGTCAAAGTGGGAAAAGTGCTTATGAGATGCAAGGGGTTGATACTATATTAAAAGCCGGCAATGGTACTTGGTTGCGCGCAGAATACACCCATACTCGAAATCAAGGAACGCCGGTTTTTAGATCAGATAATGGGGGCTTAAGTTTTACAGAAGTCGGTCGAGATTTAGATAGAAATAGCGGTGAAGCGTACGGGGTTGAGGGCCGCGTCAACCTACGTGAACAAGGGATTACAGAGAGAGATGTTCAGGCGGGCGCTTGGTATAAGAAAACAAACCCGGGCTTCTCTAATGGTTATAGTAGTAATGCCGAAGGTGTTAAAGAATATGGGGCTGAAGTTTCAGCGCAAATTACAGACAATCTTTTAACCTATATTAGGCATTCGGTTGCACAAAGAGATCGATTTGCTGATCTTTCTAATAATATAGCCGCTTCTCGTAATAGTTTAACGCAAACGCAGATTTCACTCGAACAGCGATTCGCGAATGATTCTACATTAACGGGAGAGATTCAGCAGGTCGAAACTAAGAATAATAATGAAAAGGCGATTGGGCGCTTAGTCGCACTTCGTTACAGTTGGTTTGCAACCCCTGATTTAGAGCTCTATACCACTGGGCAATTAACGGTTGATGACGATAATAAGCGTTATGAGAAAAACAATATGGTGACGCTAGGAGCACGTTATTTCTATGGTGATAACTCTTCGATTAATGCGGAAGTTGCCACAGGAACACGTGGACATAGTGTACAAGCCGGAGTTGAGCATAAACTCACGACTGACCATACTGTCTATGCAAATTACACTTACGCGACACAAAAATCAGACTACGATAACGTCTTTAATGAAAATCAAACAGGAATGACGGTAGGGCAGCGCTGGAGATTAAACGATCGTTTAAACATCTTTAATGAAGTACAGAGCTTACGGGGCAATAATGATGAGCGTGGCGTTTCTAACACGATCGGCGCTGACTACCTGCTTGATGATGGTTGGAGTACGAATGTGACGTTCCAGCAATCACGATTAAAGCGTCAATTTGAGGATGAAAAACAGGTTACTCGCCGTAATGCGGTGAGTACAAGTATCACAAAAACAAGTGCTGACCTTGAGTTTAGCTCTAAACTTGAATATAGACGTGATAGTGGCTATGAAAAATATAGACAATGGCTGACAACGAATCGCGTGTCGTATAAATATGATGAAAGCTTACGTTTTCAGGGTAAGTTTAATTATTCTCAGACTAAGGATAATAAAGAGGGAGAACAAATTGCGAAGTTTATCGATAGCGGTATAGGCTTTGCTTATCGCCCGGTTGATAATAACCAATGGGCACTCTTTGGGCGGTATAACCTGTTTTATGATCAATCAAGCCCAGGGCAAGTCAATGGCTATAACACTTCTGTTGATTATGACCAAAAATCACATATCTTCTCTTTAGAGGGCATCTATAAATATGATGCGAAATGGGAATATGGGGCGAAAGTGGCTTATCGTAAGAGTGAAACACGCTTCCAATATTTAGATAATATGTGGTTTGATAGCTCCGCCTTATTTGCAGCCGCGCAAGTGAGATATGATCTTGTCAATAAATGGCACGTCATTGGTGAGTATCGTGCGCTCAAAGTCAAAGATGGCGGTACAAAAAGTGGTTTCTTAATCGGGATTGATAAAGATATCACAGAAAATTTCCGAATCGGCGCGGGTTATAACTTCACAGACTTTAGTGATGATATGACGCAGCAGAGCTATCGATTTAAAGGATTCTATATTAACTTTGTGGGTTATTACTAGAATCGGTAATAGAGCTGAAAGATTAGTAAGCAGATAAAAAGAAGGGCTTTCCTAGTGGAAGGCCCTTCTTTCATTTTAGATATCATTTATGCAAAACCAGGAGGTTTATTGGTTTTGTGATAACCAAATTAGAAGTTTTCGCGATTAAAAAGTTCAAGAGAATTGATGATCTCTTGTTCTGCAGTTGCTTTATCGCCGTAACCGTCTAATTTAACCCATTTGCCTTTCTCTAAACCTTTATAGTTTTGGAAGAAGAACTCAATTTGGTCAACGAGCAATTTTGGTAGATCAGATAAATCCTGAATACCATCATACATAGGGCAGAGCTTGCTGATTGGAACCGCGATAAGTTTAGCATCTTCGCCTGATTCATCTGTCATGTTTAACACGCCAAGTGGGCGGCAACGTACAACTGCACCATGAATAAGTGGGAAAGGTGTAACCACTAAAACATCAAGAGGATCACCATCGCCGCAAAGCGTATTGGGAATAAAACCATAGTTTGCAGGGTAACGCATGTTCGTGCCGACAAAACGGTCAACCCAGATTAAATCTGTCTCGTGATCCACTTCATATTTTACAGGATCAGATTCTGCAGGGATTTCGATAATGCAGTTGAAATCTTCTTTAATTTTAGCAATATCATTTGCTGCTGGAACTTTTGCAAAACTCATGTTGTTTAGCCTCTTGAAAAAGTCTATTTTAGAAATAATGAATTTGAAACAGATTTAATGACTTCCAATCATGATTTGAAAGGATCTTATAAATCAGTAACAAAGATAGTAGAGATTGAAGTATTAAGCAGGCGAGTTGCTCGCTTAAAAACTTATGGGATCGATTATACCAATTATTAATGCATATTCGTATTTTAACTGCAAAAAGTGCGCATATTTGGTAGGATTAAACGATTATTATGAAGGGGTTGTCGATATGGAATTTACCTGGGTAAAAGGCGAACAAGCGCCCGTTTTTCAAGATGCTTTATGGGTTCGTGATGAAGTCTTCACGCAAGAGCAGGGCTATGCCGCCGAGATTGATCATGATGAGATGGATAAAAATTCTTGGCACATTGTGCTATATGATCAAAAAGAGGGGCAGAAATCTGATGTTTTGGGGACTTTGCGATTTTTCGTTAATGATGAGGGTGAATATCAAATTGGACGCGTGGCGATTGTGAAATCACAGCGCGGCAAAAAGCTTGGGCAACTCCTGATGAAAGAGGCTCTCAAAAAATGTGCAATCTTAGCTGAGAGTAGTGTTGTGATATTACATGCCCAAACCCATGCAAAAGGATTCTATGAAGCGCTCGGCTTTACAGCAGAAGGGGATGAGTTTTTAGAAGAGGGCGAGCCGCATATCACGATGCGAAAGACGTTATCGCTTGGAAAAATCCCGGCAGAACTTCTCGCGAAATCCGATAAAATTCTCTTTATTGCACATTTAGCGATTGGGGATTACACCTATTTGCAAAATGGCTTTAAGGCCTTTAAAGACGCTTATCCGCATCTAGAGATGGATCTCTTTATTGAAGAGGTAAGATGTACCAATGATGCGCAGAAATGGCCTTTTTTGAAAAAGTATTCGCTGTATGATTGGGTTGAAACCTGTCCATTTTTTAATAAGGTCTACAAAGAGAATTATTCGCCGGCACTACGCTATGAGAGTATTTTAGAGGCAAAGCGCACACAATATCCAATCGTTGTTTCAATCGAAACATTAGCTTCTTTAAATGGGGCGGGGCTTGCGCGTGAAATTGCCGGCGATACGGGTTTTGCGATGGGAATGGATATTCATTACAAGTGGTATCAGCTTCAGCAAAAAGCCGATCTGAAGAAGTTAGATGCGATAATTGAGATTGTAAAACCACATAATGGTGACAATCGCCATATTAGTGATGATTATGGATACTGGTTCTCGCAAATTGCGGGCATTACGCTCTTTAAAGAAGATCGCTATCCTTTTGTGGAGATTCCGCAAGTATGGCAAGTGAAAGCCAAAGAGACACTTGCAAGTTGGGGGGTAAAGGAGAATCAACCGATTGTCTTTATTAATCATATTGCTAAAAATCCGCGAAGATCTTGGAAGCTGGATCAAGTGCGAGAGTTGATTGTGTTAATGCAAGCCGAGCCGAAATGGAAAGATACATTCTTTATCATTAATGGTATTCCGGAGATTTTCCCTGAAATTGAGGCATTGATTAAAACGCACAACCTTAAAAATACCAAGCCTTTTAGTGCGCTTGATAACTTCTTTCAATTGCCGGCTATGCTAAAAGAGAGTGATTTGATTATTTCTGTCGAGACAGCCGTAATGCACCTCGCAAATGCCGTACATGTACCGGTAATTGCGCTGATGCGTATTAAAACGTTGGAGTGGGTGCCACTCAACGAAACGCTCACAACCCTGATCTTTACGCCTAAACGCGCTGATGTAATTTCAGATATTCCCCCACAAAAAGTGATTGAACATTTGCCGGAAAACCCCCTCGGAGATCGCGCTCAAAAATAAGTCTCACGAAGTTTTGAGGATGATAATAGGGATTGAAAGCGATTGTTAAACTGAGATAAAAAGGCATAATGCCGGAGAGGATAGAGGAGTCATGCATATGCCTAAAGATCGAGAAATATCAGTGAAGTCCGATGAAAATCAGCATAAACGCGCAGTTTTATTGCTGCCTGGAGCGGTTGACTTTAATGCTATTGATGCGATGTTCTCCGATTGGTTGAGCGACAGCTTTATCATAGCGGTGGATAAAGGGATTGATAAGGCTAAGTGCTTGCAGAAATATCGATCGCTTCCTGCGGTTGATTTGTGGGTCGGCGATTTTGATTCGAGCCATAATTTAGTCATTGATTCTCTGCTTTATGGAGAGAAAAAACCGTATCCCGTTGATAAAGATGAGATCGATACGGAGCTGGCCTTAAGTATGATTGATGAGAGAGGAATAACAGAAGTATTAATTTTAGGCGGTATCGGTGGCCGGATCGATCATCAGATGGCGCTACTGTTCCTGCCATTTCAATATCCCTTATTGCAGTTTATTCATAGTAATGGCGAGCAGATGCTTTATCATCTACGAAGTGGGCAGCAATATCGATTGCCGGCTCAAAAGGGGAGTTTAATTAGTGTTGTGGCATTAACGGATCTATCAGGACTAACGCTGTTAGACGTGAAATGGCCTTTGCAGGATTTTTCCCTATCGTTAGGGCGCGGATTAACATATTCCAACCAAGCATTGGGGAATACCATTTCTGTGAAGATTCTCTCCGGCAGTGCTTGGGTCTTTATCGCTCGCCCGGAGATTGATGATTCATTATAAAATAGGCATCGTTAAAAATCGAAGCCATTCCTTATGTGATACCGGCTTTTTATAATAGCTTGAAAGGCGCGCTATATCTGTACCTAAAGATATTTAAATGCATGATATTGCCTCTGAAATAGCCACTTTTGAGGTATCAAAAACCCCGTGTAAATGGTAAGATAGTGCACAAAATTAAACCTGTGATGTAAAATTCATAGCAAGGATAAGGGATTGGCTATATGTGGAAATTGATCTATAACGGAGAGTGTTCTAAGGCGAGAGCCGCTAAGGATTACCTGGATGAAAAGGGTATTGAATATACGCTCTTTAACTATCTAGAAGAACCAATGACGCCTGAAATGTTAAAAGAGATCTTGACGCAGTTAGGCTTAGGGATTGATGGGGTTATTCGCATGAAAGAAGATGCGTTTAAAGCAATTTCTCTACAATGGTTTACGTTATCGGATGCTGAAAAGATTCAGTTTGTGGTGGATAATCCGATTGTAATTGAGCGCCCCATTGTGATTTATGATGACTATGCCGTGATTGCAAGACCGGATACAGCGCCGATTGATCATCTTCTCGCGAAAGCTTGGAAGAAGTAACTGATATATGCCTTCTGAAAAATGTAGGCATTTTTATTGTCAGCGAACGATAGACTATCCAGTGATAGATGCGTGATAAGTTCACAATCGGTTTATGATAGCAGGCAATGAAAATAGAAGTCCAGACCAAGATGTTTTGCGTACTATTTCGCGCAATGATTTGTAATTGATAGTAATACAAAAGGATTAAATAGATGGGTATGAGTCGCTTTTTTTTAGTGATTGGCGCCGTATTGGCAGGGCTTGCAGTTATCATAGGTGCATTTGGTGCGCATGCTTTAAGCCCTCATTTAACGGAGCGAGGTGCTGCGATTTGGAATACTGCGGTGCAGTATCAAATGTTCCATGCGTTAGGGCTGATTGCTGTCGGCATCTTACTCCTTTTCTTAAATTCTCAAAAATGCCTATGTTTAGCAGGTTTTGCATTTCTAATAGGCACGCTTTTATTCTCAGGTAGTTTATATACCATTGCATTAGTGTCTATTAAAAACTTAGGATTAATCACGCCACTTGGCGGTCTCTTTTTTATTGTGGGTTGGTTATTAGTTGTCAGTGCAGCTATGGCTTCCACACGAGTTCGTACTTAATAAAGGAAATTTTATGAGCGTTCATTCAGTATTATCCATCTCTCCGCTTGATGGTCGTTATGCAAGCCGAGTACAACCTTTAGCAGCCGAAGTTAGTGAATATGGTTTAATCAGATATCGTGTGATGGTTGAAGTTAAATGGTTAATTAAGCTTGCATCAGAGGCCCATTTTAAAGAGATTCCTTCATTTGGGGCAGA
Organism: uncultured Ignatzschineria sp.; assembly: GCA_947632245.1. Taxonomy (GTDB): domain Bacteria; phylum Pseudomonadota; class Gammaproteobacteria; order Cardiobacteriales; family Wohlfahrtiimonadaceae; genus Ignatzschineria. Next base: position 15,576 of record CANRON010000026.1, read on the forward strand.
AGCAGAAGCTTTCTTAGTTTCGCTTTATGAAAACTTCGCACCAGAAGATGCAATGGCCGTCAAAGACATCGAAAAATCAACGAATCATGATGTGAAAGCCGTTGAATATTGGATTAAAAACCAGGTTAAAGATCATCCGGAATTAAGCGCCTCATCTGAGTTTACGCATTTCACTTGTACTTCAGAAGATATTAATAACCTTTCATACGGCTTAATGTTTAAAAGCACGATCAATGATGTTGTATTACCGCAATTGAATGATGTGATCGGTTCAATGCGTGAAATGGCGCATGAGTTTGCAGAAATCCCCATGCTCTCAAGAACGCATGGTCAGCCTGCAACACCGACGACATTAGGAAAAGAAGTCGCGAACGTTATTTACCGTTTAGAGCGCCAAGTAAAGCAGCTTAAAAGTGTAGAGTATCAAGGTAAAATTAATGGTGCAGTGGGTAACTATAACGCGCATTTAGTGGTTTACCCTGACTTTGATTGGGCTGCATTTGCCAAAGACTTTATTGAGAATGATTTAGGCTTAACATTTACGCCATATTCAACGCAAATTGAATGTCATGACTATATCGCTGAGTTTTCTCATACTATGACGCGTGTGAATACGATTTTAATTGATTGGTCACGTGATGTATGGAATTACATTAGTCATAACTTCTTTAAGCAGCGTACGATTGCCGGCGAAGTGGGCTCATCAACAATGCCGCATAAAGTCAACCCGATTGACTTTGAAAATGCAGAAGGTAACTTTGGGATCGCAAATGCGCTCTTTAATCATTTTGCAGAGAAGTTGCCGATCTCAAGAATGCAGCGTGACCTCAGTGACTCAACAGTGCTTCGTAGTGTAGGTTCTGCCTTTGGTTACTCATTAATTGGCTTCAGTAGCCTTGCAAAAGGTCATGGTAAGCTTGAAGTGAATCAAGATACATTATTGACGGACTTAAATGCAAACGTTGAAGTATTAGGGGAAGCCGTACAAATGGTGATGCGCCGTGATGGTATTGCGAATCCTTATGAAAAACTCAAAGACTTCACGCGTGGTAAGCGCATTAATATTGATGAAATGCGCCAGTTTATCGATACGCTCGAATTAGATGATGCCGTAAAAGCACAGCTCAAAGCATTAGAGCCCGCAACATATGTAGGTATCGCTGCAAAACTTGCGAAAGATATTTAATTGCTAGGGATTGAATTCCCCTAAAAGCATATTTATAGTCAGTTTAGTTGTATAATTGGCGCCAAAGATTTATATGAGAAATCTCCAAAGATTGAAGTCTTTGGAGATTTTTATTCTCATAGAGAATAAAAAAGATAGTGAAATAAATCATAGAAAATTAAGAAAGAAAATTCAAAGGAGCGGAAATTGTTAGAAGTCTATTTAGAGGGTGTTTTGCTGTCAATCGGGCTAATTGTTGCAATTGGTGCTCAAAATGCTTATGTCTTAAAGCAGGGCGTGCAGAATAATCATATTTTCTGGGTAGCAACGATCTGTTTTTTTTGCGATTTTACTTTAATGGCATTGGGGATACTGGGCATTGGTAGTTTAGTCGCTAAGCATGAGTCTTTTCAGCTGCTTTTAGCGTCTTTGGGCGCACTCTATATTTTGATTTTTGCATACCAATCTTTTAAGGCAATTGGGAAGAATGAAGTGATGGATACCGGCTATTATGGCGGAAAAAGTAGCCTGAAGTCAGTGATTCTCGGGACCCTTGCAATTACGCTCTTAAATCCACATGTTTATCTCGATACTGTGGTGATTATCGGCGGGATTGCTGGGACTTTAGAAGATCAGCATAAGGTTGCTTTTTTACTGGGGACGTTAACCGCCTCATGCGTCTGGTTTTATAGTTTGGGGTATGGGGCGCGTCTACTGGCACCTATTTTCAAAAAGCCCATGACATGGCGTGTTTTAAATTTCCTGATTGGTTGTATGATGCTGTTCATTGGTTATCAGTTGATTATGTTTGTTATAAATATGCTCCTGAAATAATATTTTTGCGCTATAAAATGCTGTAATAGACTTTAATAGATTAATAATTATTTGGGGGTAAGTGTACGTAAGAATTGATTATTAGGATGTTTCATAGAAAAAAGACGGATCATTTTAAAATGATCCGTCTTTTTATGTTTTTAGATGATAGCAATAATTGGAATCAGTTTTATTGTGCTGAAGAGATATATTGAAGCCCTACAACACCGATAATAATTGCAACTAAACTTAAAATCCGTTTAATGTTTTTAGACTCGCCAAAGAACACGATATTTAAAATAACCGCGCCAGCGGTTCCAACGCCTGTAAATACAGTATAAGCAATGCTTAAAGGCAAATAATGGAACGAGAAATAGAGTAATGCGAAGGCTGAAAATATTCCCCCATAATAGAGAATACGATTAATGACAGTTCGGTTTTGGCTGAATAAGCTGAGTCCTAAAACGCCTACGAGTTCGGCAACTGCTGCCAGTGCGACAAATAACCAACCCATTACAACAACTGATGCACCCATCATGAGATACTCTCCTCTTCTTCTTTTGTATTAACATCAAATATATTTAGACCTACAACACCAATGAGAATGATTCCTATAAATATGAGCATTACTGCTGAAATCGCTTCATTAAAGAGAAAGTAATCCATCAGAACAGAGCCAATTGTGCCGCTAGCGGCAAAGATTGCATAAACCGTTCCAGTAGGTAAGCCTTCGCAGGCTTTTGCTAAAAATTTGAGGTCGAGAAGAACGAATACACCGATAATAATCCAGTGCCACCATGTTGATGCGACATTAAAACCATAGAGCCAAATGAGCTCGAAAATTGATGTGAGCGCAACGTATATCCACGCTTTGTTCATAATAAGTCCGTTTTGAGTACGTTCAATGTACTGCATTTTTGATAAGCTGAAAGAAGTCCGCAAGAGAGGGAATCTAAAGTTCAGGCTTAGATTTGATATTTTTTGATATTTGGGATTTAAAACTAGTAGAAAAATCGCCAACTATAAGCTTTGGGATACTTATATTTCTTTAGCGTGAGTAACGCCGATACAAGAGAATGCAGAAACGGGCTACAAATTGGGAGGAGTGATTGTATTGCTGACGTGTGCGAGATCGCATATAAAAATTTCGGTTGCCTATAATGATTATTATTTTATTCACTCGCAAGCCAAAGTCAATTGTTTTAGTGAAATAATATCAAAAAGATAGCGGATTTATCAGCAAAAAGTAGCATTTTTTTGTTAAAAAAAGAGGGGGTGATTTGGCCGATTTTCTATATAGATCCATCAATTAGGATTGATAGGCAACGATTTATCTTTTTCTATATTGTTTTTGTTCTGAATGAGCGATGAAACCTCAGTTTTTACAATATTATTCATGATCAAAAAGAGTAGAAAAACCAAAATGATACCGCCCAATAGCATCATAAAGCGTTTAGCGGTATTTTTTTGTGAGCGATTGCCCATGTGTTTGTGAAGGTCGTGATCAAAGTTCATAATTAGTCTTTCTCTTTAGTCGAGTGTTTTTACGGTCTCTATATTGTTTTTAGAAGAGAGAGAAGCGCCAAGTGATGCCAATATAATGGCGACAATACCCGCAATTTGCACGAAGCTGAGCACCTCGCTCAATATAATAAATCCAAATACGGCCGCAATTGCAGGTTCTAGACTTGTGAGAGTGCCAAATGTTTTTGCCGGCATTCTTGTCAGTGCCATCATCTCAAGCGCATAAGGAAGGGCAGATGTTAGGATTGCAACGGTGAGTGCGATCGGGAGAAACTCAGGTGCAAAGATACCAATTCCGCCTTTCGCAATACCGATAGGAACATAGACGACGGCAGCGACAGCTGCGCCAATTCCGACAGTTGCCGTCCCATAGTAGTTCCCCGCTTTTTGCCCAAAGATAATATAGAGCGCCCAGCAAACACCGGCACCGAGGGCGTATAGTACGCCGGCAATATCTATTGCGCTTGTATCTTGAAAAGGGATGAGTGCCAATAGGCCGATCACAACAAGCGTAATCCAGACAAAGTCTATTTTCCGGCGTGAAGCAAAGAGGGCAACTGCAAGTGGCCCTGTAAATTCAAGACCGACAGCAATACCGAGCGGAATGGTTTTGATGGATTGATAAAAAAGAAAGTTCATTGTGCCAAGCGCTAAGCCATAAAAAATGAGATAACGGCGATATCCAACCTGAAGTTTACGCTTCCAAGGCTTAAATATCAGTAACAATATGATGGCACTAAACCCAAGGCGATAAGCAGTCACAGCTTCCACGCCAACGATGGGAAACAGCTGTTTTGCAAGTGTCGCGCCGCCTTGAATAGATGTCATGGCTGTAAATAGGAAAATCAGCGGAAGCAACATACTACGACTAGAATGAATCATAAATAGGTATCGTTTATCAGTAAGAGATGAATCGGTCGGTGAAACACGCAAGGATTGTGAATGCTTGATTATTGTGTCTCTAGAAAAGGTTGTGCAGTGAGTATAAGTTCACTGATGCGGCTTTATATGCCATTAAATGGCCTTTAATGGCATTGAATAGTATCGGACATTCTCGTCCATAAAAGTAGTCCTATGATATAAAAAAACATTGCCGGTGATAATTAAGGTAAGCGGTTGCCGGATATAGAAATCAATCGAGGTTTGATCTATTGGAGTTTTCTATCCTAAGGAGGCTGCTTTTTTGGGGCGGGCACGTCTTGGCATGAGCGTTAAAGCCATACCGCCAAAAATAAGTAAAATCCCAATCCATTGCTCGAGTGAGGGTTCAAAACCGGTAATGAAGATATCCATCAAAATCGCAACTAAAGGATCGAGGAAGACAAGTATTGCAATCATCTGGGTGCTTAAGTGGCGAATAGAATCAAAAAAGAGATAGAAGACAATTCCAGTATGGACAAAGCCCGTAATGGCAATATATAACCAGTTCATAGTCGTCAAGCCCTCAAATAATGAAAGGTCGACAAAAGGGAGTAGCAGTAGTGTGCCAAACGCAACTTGGATCGTGGTAATTGCGTAGGAGCTTGTATATTTAAATCCTTTCCCCGTCAGTGTCAGTAGCGCATAAAAGAGTGCAGAGAGAAGGCCAAATATTAAGCCTTTGGACAAAAACTCAGAAACTGAAGCCGTTCTATTAATCTCCGCAATCGCAAGCGTACCCACAAAGCAGGCAATAATTGCTGTAACGGGAATAATGGTGAGCTTCTCTTTGTAGATAAAAGCGCCCAATATCATGACGATGACAGGGGCAAGGTGGTAGATAGAGATCGCAACGGTCACACCGGTCTCTTCAATGGCTTTAAAAAAGTAGATCCAGTTTAAAATCAGAAATACACCACAAATTAAGATGCGGATTAGTTCTTTAGGTACCCATTTTTCTCTCCGTAGCTGCCCTGATAACCACCAAAATGATCCTAAAAAAACGGCCGCGCATAAGCATCGTATGAAAACGAGTTCAAGTGCCGGAACGCCACTTCGTTCAGAAAAAAAGCCGACAGATCCAAAGAGAATCATGGCAATTGACATTTTAGTGATAGCAGAACGGTTATTGAGTGCGGGAGTAAGCGTGCTCTCCATGAATATCCTCGATTGTGTATGTTAGTGTATAAGTTTGTTATGAATGTTTGTTAGCATAGCGCAATGGTATTGCGAGGAATTGCTGAGCGCATTTATTATTAGATGCTGTTTTAGATGCAAAGCTATTGTGTAGCTTGTCTTTTACCTATTTTCCCTTTGTCAGGCCTGTATAGTCAGTCTAATAATATTGCGCTTGAAGATAGATAAATCAAGGATGAGAGCGAAATAAAGATCGATATAGCAGAACTGCTTATTTTTGAGTATGCGTAGAAATAATGTGTATGCATGATTTATGATAGAATTTTGGGGTTGATTTCCCAAATAGATAGGTATTAGGCATATAAGTAAGACGTGGAAATGATTGATTATTATCAGGGTGTTTTGTTCATTATAATGATTAGTCTGTTTCTTCAAAATACATAACTACTTGCGGTAAGGATGTAGTGATATTGGGATAGATACTACTATCTTTTTTATTTCGAATGATTATAAAGTTAAGCGGTAAGATGGAGCTTGTTATGACACACCATTATGAGGATCTGATTCAGATTTTTAATCATACTTTCCAAGAGAGTGAAAATACTATTTTGGTCAAAGGTGATGATGAACCCATCTATTTGCCAGCAGATTTCCAAAATCCTCATCATCGCATTATCTTCGCACATGGGTTTTATCAAAGCGGTTTGCATGAAATT
>CANRON010000027.1 GCA_947632245.1 uncultured Ignatzschineria sp.
CCTTGTGGACGGCTATCACGGTTAAACGGACGATCGCCTTGTGGACGGCTATCACGGTTAAACGGACGATCCCCTTGTGGTCGGCTGTCGCGGTTGAACGGACGGTCACCTTCATGACGGCGCGCATCTTGTGAACCGCGATGATCACGGCTTAATTCCTGGCGACGTTCATACTGATTACCAATACGACGCGGTTTACTGCGTTGACGCTCTGTTTTTTCATCAAGTACCACGTGTTTATGCTCAAGACCCACAGATTCAACAAGTTTTTTCAGTACTTCTTGGTCGATATCGATAAATTGGCCATCGCGTAGACCTTTTGGAAGATCAACGTTACCGTAACGAATACGGATAAGACGCGAAACCATTAAATCTTGTGATTCCCAAAGGCGACGAACTTCGCGGTTTTTGCCACCTTTTACAGTGACGTGGTACCAGAAGTTAGCGCCTGTCCCGCCTGACCATAAGATATTTTCAAATTTAGAGAGGCCATCTTCAAATTCGATACCATTTTTCATGTTTTCTGCTTTCTCATCAGTGAATTCACCGATAACACGTACCGCATATTCGCGCTCGAGTTCATGAGAAGGGTGCATTAAACGATGCGCAAGTTCGCCATCGTTTGTAACAAGGAGAAGACCTTGTGTGTTAATGTCTAAACGACCAACAGTGATCCAACGACCATCGTTGATTTTAGGGAGACTATCAAAGATAGTCGGACGACCCTCAGGATCATGGCGTGTTGTGATTTCGCCTTCAGGCTTATAATATACGAGAACACGGCGTTCTTGATTGTCGTTTTCAATAGAAATTTGGCGACCATCTAGGAGAACAGTATCTCTACTATCCACTTGGCACCCGAGTTCTGCGACTTCGCCATTCACTTTGACGCGACCTTCGCTAATCCAACCTTCAATTTCTCGGCGTGAACCCAATCCTAGGTTCGCTAAAACTTTCTGTAAACGTTCTTTCATGATGTCCTTAAAATAGGAATTTTAAATAGGACTTATTATAGCCGATCCTCGTGCCAATTTATAGGCATCCGATAAGAAAAGGCGAATAAGCTCCATGCTTTAAAAATAGATAAAATATAAAAAGATCTCGAAGGTAAATCCCTTGAGATCTATTGGTCAATAGGGCCATAACAGTTATTTATGGCCTAGCCCCTTATTTTTTAGCTTTCAGTTTGCCCTCTTCGCCCTTCAGTAAACGTGCAATATTTGCCTTATGGCGATATATGAGGAAGAGATCCATAAAGATCACTGCCCATACAATGGATATTGGCGCATCAAAGAAGTAAAGGAAGAAAGGGACTGATACAGCGGCTAAAAGCGCTGAAAGAGAGGAGATCTTCGTGAATATAAAAATAACAATCCATACGCCAAAGGCGCACAGACCCACTAATGCATTGAGACCGAGAATTGTCCCTAAGGCCGTTGCAACGCCTTTACCCCCTTTAAATCCAAAAAACAGCGGGAAAAGGTGGCCTAAGAATGCAGCGACTGCAACCAAGGAGACAGTTATGTCTGATTGATTTAAAAGTTTGGCAATGATGACAGGGATTAATCCTTTTAGGAGATCGCCGACCAGCGTTAAGGCTGCCAATTTTTTACCACCAATACGCATGACATTGGTGGCACCAGGATTTCCTGAACCTTCAGTACGAGGGTCAGGAAGACCTGCTAATTTACAGAGAATAATTGCAGATGAGAGCGAGCCAATAAGATAGCTGGCAATAATTAAAAGGTAACCTAAAAAGGTAATATCCATAGTTTGAATCTCAGATGGGAAAAAAATTTATTCGCTAGTTTCGCGTTTATTTTCCATGTAGTCAAAAAAACGTGTAATTCTTTCCGGTTTTAGGGTCTTTGTCATGGGTGGTAAACTGTCTAAAAAGCGCTTACCATAACGGCTTTTCGAGAGTCTTGTGTCTGCAATCACTAAGATTCCATAGTCATCATGATCTCGAATAAGTCGGCCAACTCCCTGTTTTAGCGCGATAATTGCTTTGGGGAGCTGATATGTGTTGAAGGGGTCATAACCCTGCTCACGAATGAGATCCATTTTTGCCTGTTCAATAGGATCGCCCGGAGAGGAGAAAGGGAATTTCTCAATGATAACACAAGATAACGCATCTCCCTTCACATCAACCCCTTCCCAGAAGCTCATTGTCCCCAGTAAGATCCCATTGCCGGATGCTTTAAATGCTTCAATAAGCTGCATTTTAGGGAGATCACCTTGGACGAAAAGTGGGTAATTTGTTTTCTTTGCTAAGAGCTCTTTTGCTTCATTGAGTGCTCTATAACTCGTAAATAGAATAAAAGCACGTCCCTTTGTGATATCAATGACGGGGATTACTGCATCAATCATCTCCGTTAAAAAGCGAGGATCGCTCGGTAATGGCAAATGATCAGGATGATAGAGCAGGGATGATCTTGGATAGTCAAAAGGACTATCGAGTTTCAAGGTATTCTTTTTACTAAGACCGAGTGGACGACAGAAATAACTAAAATCATCTTTTACCGCTAACGTTGCGGATGTAAAAATCCAGCTCGCATTCAGTGCGCTGCTATTTTTGCGAAATTGTTCGGAGATATCGAGCGGTGTTGAGTGAAATGTAATGTTAAACGTATAGGTTTCAAGCCAGTTAACAGCATTGATTGAATTGGGAGTTTTCTCTCCGAGGAGTAAGACTTTCCATGTCATTACAATTTCATCTAAGCGCTCTACTAATTTAGCAAAGATCTGCGCACGAACTTTGAGTGGATCCACAATTGAAAGGATTGTTTTTGCAATATCATAGATCTCTTGGTAAAGCCCCGTGATAATTGGATTTTCTTCAAACTCTGAGAGCGCATAGCGTTGACTGTACTGCGGAAGTGCTTTTCGAAGATCTGTCAGCGCCTTAAAAAGCGCATCTGCCGCGGTATCATGCCCGCTAAAATCCGCGGCTTCTACCGCGATGGCTTTATTGAGATCATCCATCCAATCATGGAACTGTTTTGTAGAGAGCTGGGTGCTAAAGAATAGCCCGGCTGTTTCTGCAAGTTGATGGGCTTCATCGATAATGATGATCTCTGCTTCCGGTAGAATTTCTCCAAAACCATCTTGTTTCAGTGCAAGGTCGGCGCAAAAAAGATGGTGGTTTATGACAACGACATCGGCTTCCATTGCCTTTTTGCGAGCTTTAAAGACAAAGCACTCCTCGAAATCAGGACACTCATTGTGCAGACAATTTTCGGTCGTAGAAGTGACTTGTGACCAGAGATCTGTTTCAGTCACACCAGATAATTGGGTAATGTCGCCGGTTGCATCTTGTTGCGCAAAGCGCTCAATCCGGAAAAACTGCTCCACTTGTTTCTTATTTTCAAAACGACCGCGCGCACGTAAGGTTTTTGTGCGATAAAGGCAGATATAGTTTGCGCGTCCCTTTAAAAGGGCTGTGGCAATAGGGCGCTTAATCAGCTTCATGAGCAGGGGAATATCTTTTTCAAAAATCTGATCTTGCAGATGCTTTGTGCCTGTTGAGATCAGCGTTTTCTTCTGAGAGAGTAGTGCAGGGACAAGATAGGCGAATGTTTTTCCTGTACCTGTACCTGCTTCCACGATTAATGTGTCATGTTCATCGATCGCAAGCCCAATCGCTTCAGCCATTAGTATCTGCTCATCACGCGGTTGATAACCATCAATTGCCTGACTTAAGGTGCCGCCTTCGGCAAAAAACTGGGAAATGTGCGCTCGATTCATGATAATAGCCGTTTTTAATTATTTCTTTAAAGAGAGATCACTATTGTAGCTGTTTTCTATTGGATTTTATAATAACAAAAAAACCTTGGTGAATATCCAAGGTTGATGATAGCGATCGCATGGCTAAATTATTTTCATCTATTTTGAGATTATCTCTCAGGAGAGAAGGTGAATTGTTTTTAGCGGGATCTATCAATATAGAACAATGTGAAAAATTATGCTGTTCTATTATTGTGCAAAATTTAAGAGGTGCATTCCTATGCCCCCTTAGAGAAATGTTATAGGGCTATCCCAATACTTATCCACAGGATATGTGGATAGCTGAGGATAACCCTACTATATCGATAGAGAAGATCTAATCTATTGTTTATAAAGGATCTATCATAGATCTAGTTAGACTTGTTATCTGTGACGTAGCCACCGACGATTACCGTTGTCATTTCTTCGGGGTTGACATGTTGCTTAAATGCATCTTGTACTTGTTTTGGGGTAATTGCTCGTACTTTTTCTGGCAATGCTTCATAGTAATCAAGTGGTAATCCATAAGTAGCAAGTGAGAGGATCGAACTTGCAAGTTTTGCATTACTATCAAGATCTAGCACAAGAGAACCTAGATAGTTATTCTTTGCGCGTTCTAAAAGCTCACTGTCAGGACCATTATTGATAAAGTCTGTGACCACTGCTTTTGTTTTTTCGATGGCTTCATCAACACTCTCATTTTTTGTCGAGAAACTAATCGTAAATGGGCCTTCGTAAAAACTGGGTGAAAAGCGACTGTAAATGCCATATGTTAAACCATCTTTTTCACGAATGGTTGTCATGAGAATCGAGGTTAAGCCACTTCCCCCTAAAAGGTGATTGCCGATGATTAATGGTAAGTAATCATCGTTAAAACGGTCAATGGCAGGTTGCCCCATCATCACTTGCGTTTGTGGGCTATTGTAATATTGCGCTTTCGTAATATTTAATGTCACAGGCGTAATTTGCTCAGGTGCTTGCGCAATTTCCCCTGTGCCGAGCGTGTTGCTAATTTCATTGGCAATATGCGCAGCTTTCTCTTTATTGATATCCCCTACGAAAATGATTTTTGCCCCATTCGCATGATAATACTGGTCACGAAAGGCATTGAGATCCTCTAAGGTGAGTTTTTTAAGGGATGCTTGGAGCATCTCAGAGGTCGCGCCGATGACAGAATTTGGATAGAGCTGGGCATAGTAGAGCTCATTTGCGATTGCACCAGGATTGTCTAATATCGCCTTTTGACCATCAATTGCTTGCGCGCGATCTCGTTCAAAAATTTTCTCATCAAACTTTGCATCGCCTAATACTTCATTAAATAGGGAGAGGGAAGGTTCGAGAGATTGATTTGTCAAAGTGCGCATAGAAAAAGTAGAGCTGTTGAGGCCAGCGCTTGCACTAATACTGCTTTGGAGATTGTCGAGCTCTACGAGAAAATCTTCTTCATTAAGGCGTGATGTACCCGTAGTCATCATGTTTGCTGTCATAGATGCAAGTCCATAAGCATCTCCTTCGCGAATGGAGCCTGCATCTACCGATACGATAATGTCGAGCATCGGAATTTCGGGGGCATTGAGATAGTAAACTGTTGCGCCTTCCTCAGTTTTCCAAGTTTCTACTTTTGAACTTGCATACGCATTTGCGCTAAAGATGTATGTGAATGCTACGAGGAGCATTATCATTATTTTTTTCATATTCCCTACTCCTGATTATCTAAGTTGGTGGCTTCGGCTTCAATGACTACAGATTCAGGATGCAACGTTGCTATGGTCGCTAAATCATCTTGGAAGTAACGATTTGCCACATCTTGGATCATTTCTGGGGTGATTTCTTTAAGGCGTTCGGTACGATTTTCAGCATTTTTCCAACCTTCTCCGGTGGTTTCTGCTTGACCTATGAGCATCGCTTGAGAATAGACGGAGTCTTTTGCATAGATATTTCCAGCTTCATAAAGGCCAATAATACGATCGATCTCAGCTTGTGGTACAAGATCTGTCTGGAGAGATTTAATTTCTGCTTTGAAAGCTTTTTCAAGTGACTCGAGTGAAGTTCCTGCGGCCGGAACGCCGATAAAGGTAAAGGGCGTAACATAGCGCGCGCCGTAATTGTAGAAAGCGCCGGCTTGTAGTGCAATTTGTTCATCTCGTACAAGTTTTTTTGAGAGGCGAGATGAGTTTGTGCCATCTAAAATCAAAGAGGTGAGTAATAATACGGCAGGATCTGTCTCTTTAGCTTCTACGGCGGATGCTAAGTCTAAAGCACTCGGCGTTTTATAACCCATGAATATGACAGGGAGATTTGCAGGGACAGAGAGGTTTATGCGGCGTTCTCCCTCTTGAGCAACTTCGAAATTATGTGGGCGAGTGATATTCTCGCTGCTTGGGATATCCCCGAAATATTGTTCAACGAGTTTAAATGTCGCTTGCGGTTCTACATCTCCGACAATGACGACAGTTGCATTATTCGGTGCATAAAATTGCTCATACCACTTTTGTAAATCATCTAACTGCCAAGAATGTATCTCAGGCATCCAGCCAATGATGGGGTTGCGATAGGCGCTCGTTGTAAACATATTTGCGCTAAATGATTCGTACAGCTTTGATTGAGGGTTGCTATCTGTGCGTTGACGACGCTCTTCCGCGACAACAAGGCGCTCAGGTGCGAAGTCTTCTTCACGTAGCTCTAAGTTTTGCATACGATCAGCTTCGAGTTTTAATGCAGTTTCCAGTTCCCATGCTGGAAGATTCTCAAAATAACCGGTGTAATCTGTAGAGGTAAAGGCATTATCACGGCCGCCTAAATTGGCGATAATGGTTGAGTGTTCATTCGGTCCTAATGTATCAGTGCCTTTAAACATCATATGCTCAAGCATATGCGATATACCGCCAAGTCCACGCGGTTCATCAACAGAGCCGACTTTATACCAGACCATGGAGGTTACGACCGGTGCTCTGTGATCTTCACGAATTACGACCTTGAGCCCATTTTTTAAAGTTGCTTCATGCGTATTGCCAATAGATTGAATATCGGGTGATTGCGCAAGTGCAGGTACTGAATATACAAGTGCTGAAAATGAGAAAGCGGCAATCATCAGTCTTGCCGCTTTTTTGAGAGAGTGAGATTGTTGCATTGTCTCCTCCTAATTATTGGATTTAAAGGATTTAGGTTGCGCAGATAAAATATATCGCGACAACCTAAATTAATTCAAGTAGTTGCTGTTAGTCAACTACTAATGTTGTACCTGTGATAAAGGGTTCTTCTGGATTATTGAGCTGCCAAACAAGATTAATAACATCTCTTAAAGGCTTAGGGTTTGACGCACCTTCTGGCATTGCGCTCATTCTTAAGGCTGAATTGAGGCAAACAGGGTCAATGGCATTGAAGGCAATTTTTCCTTCGGTTTCATTTTCGAGGGCGAAAATTTTCATCATCGTTTCAAGCCCCGCTTTTGCTATGGCATAGCTACCCCAATAGGCTTTATCACCTGTTGCGACTTCGTTATGCGTAAAGAAAACGACAGAAGCACGATCAGATTGATCGAGTAGGGGAAGCATCGCGTGCGTTAAGAAATAGGGCGTGTTTAATGTAATTTGAAGACCATGATGCCATTTTTCTGGGCTTGTGTGTGCAAGGGGGGTTAAGTAGCCAAGGTTAATTGCAGCATGGACAATGCCATCTAAGCGGCCAAATTCCGCGCCGAGATTTTGTGCAAGATTATAAAAATCATTATCTTCTACTTTTAAAAAATCCATTGCGACAATAGCCGGTTCAGCGCCACCACGATTGACGATAATGTCGTAAATCGGGTTGAGCTTCTCTTCCTTTCTTCCCATGAGGATAATGGTGGCACCTTGATCTGCTAAACGGAGTGCAGACTCTTTGCCAATAGCGCCGGACGCACCTGTGACTAAAATCACTTTACCATCTAAAGGTTTTGCCATTATTTTTAATCCTTTCTTTGAAATCGATCTCTATATTGTGCTGACGCTGCATGCGGCCAAGTCTAAAGATCCAAATTTTAATATAAATTTTAATATACTCTTATAAATACGCTTCAACGATACATCTATCTTAGTAGGCCTAGCCTATAGGGGCTTAAAGGGGAAGATAGCAGTTAAATAAGCCTTGAGCCCGAAATTGGCGAGCGCTTATTTTTCATCTTTTGTTGCGTATACTAAATAATTGATACTGACATCATCCGTAAGACTCGCGACACGGTTAAAAGGATTGTAGCTCATGCCTTGGATCTTTTTCACGGTCAAACCATATGCTTCACACATCTCATATAGCTCAAGCGGCGTAATAAACTTATTATAGTCATGTGTCCCTTTAGGGACGATTCTCAGTACGCTCTCAGCTGCAAATACAGCAAGTGCACGAGCCTTGAGTGTGCGGTTAAGGGTCGAGAAGAAAATATGCCCACCCGGCTTTAGCATATCGCTTGCAGCACTCACTATTGAGCTAGGTGTGGGAACATGTTCAAGCATCTCTAGGCAGGTGATGACATCAAATTCAGCCTTGTGATCTTCTGCGAACTCTTCTGCGGTAATAACGCGATAGTCAATGGCAAGATGCGCATTTTCTGCATGATTTTTAGCGATTTCAATCGCGTTCGGTGCCATATCAATGCCTGTGACGATCGCATGGCGCTGTGCTAAGCCTTCAGAGATAATACCGCCGCCACAACCAATATCGAGCGCTTTTTTATCTTTGAGATCGATAAAGCCATTGATAAATTCGAAACGAGTAGGGTTGATATCATGGAGCGTTTTCAGCTCGCCCTCGGTATTCCACCAGTCTTGATCGTTAAACTTTTGAATTTCATCACTTGAAACATTACTCATGGCTTTGAAGCTCCTTCTTGAGGGCGCGTTGCTTGTTCGATGATCGAGTCAGTCGCGGCCGCTTTAAGTTGGTCGGTGTTTTGTTGAATCGTATCTTTCACAGGTTCAATCACAGAGGTGTTGATACTATCTAAGAAATTTTCAGGGATAAATGAGGCGAGTGTATTGGCCCAAGATGTGGCCGCGCCTGTTAACTTGGCATTTTGCCAATATTCAGAGTCTTTGAATGGGGATTCAATGATAAACAGAGAAATAATGGCAACAATGAAAAGACCACGAAGCAACCCGAAAATAGCACCTAGCAAGCGATCAGGCCAAGAAATACTGAGTTTCCGAAGAACAAAAGTAATCAAGAGATTGACAAGACCTAGAATAATTAAGAGCCCAATAAATGTAATCGCAAAACTAATAAGGTCACTGAAGATCGAATCCTCACTGCTAAGGCCATTTAAGCTACCGCCAAAAAGATTTGGCAGCATCTTTCCGACATCCTGGTAGTACATGACAGAGCCAATAAAAGCTAAGATCCAAACAATAAGAGAGAGCGCTTCTGAAATAAAGCCTCGAAAGAATGCTACAACCACGGAAATTGCGATAATAGCTAGGATAATAGCATCTATAATAGTAGAGATATCCACGTGAATGAACTCCTAATAGTGAAGTGTAAGTTTACTTTGCTTGGAAAACGGAAGGATTCAAAGACCCTCCTTTTGTACGAGATTGTACTTGCTCTGCTTCTTTTTTGGTAGCGTAAGGGCCGATTTGTACGCGATTTAATTGCTTATCTTTTTGAATACGGACGTTGTAACCTTTCTGACTGAATTCAGTTACAAGCTTTTGGGCATTCGCACTATTGCTGAATGCACCGAGCTGGACATACCATTTCCCGGTTGCAAGTGCCTTACTGGGTTGCGTTGCAGCAGGTTTTGGCGGAGTAGCTGTGTTTGAAATGAGTTCAAGTTTAGGCGTTTCTGCTTTTGGCTTATTGACAACTTTAGGCTTTTCTTGTGATTGTGTCGCCGGTTTTGATTTATCATTCTCTATTTCAGGTGTTGAGGTTTTTGAGGGTGATGTTGTTGGTGCATCAACACTTGCCATCACAATCGCCTCATCTGTAATCTGAGGTTTTACATTGGACGGATGACTATTTTGCTCGACACTTTGCCATAGGTCTTCACTAATAATTTCAGCACTGCTATTTTGACTGTTGTTTTTAGGATCAGAGCTGGTTTGGCTTTCAAGCACGAGTGCTGGGCCCTGAATTTCGGGGGTAGAGGGAATTGGTTTTTGGGCATCATTTGCAGTAATGCTCAATGTGGGTTTTTGCGAACCATCTGATTGTGATGCGGTATTTGGCAGCTTATCCGAGGGTTGCAGTAATAAAAGTGCAATTAAAGCAATTAAAGCTAAAAGAAAAATGCCGCCAACAGCGCGTTGTAATACTGATTTTGTTTGGGTGTTAGACATATTGATTCTCTTTAAACCAAGTGAGGCTTTCGGCCATCATGTGAAATGAGCCAAAGACGATAATAATATCTTGGGTTTTGCTCTGTTGTAATGCAAGAGCGCAACCCTCTGCAATAGAATGTGAAATTTGCGGGGCATTATGGAGGTAGGGCTGGATTTTTTCAGCCAAGACTTCTGCAGATTGTCCTCGCTCATCGATAATAGGTGCGGTGATCCATTCATCCACGACATCTTTAAGGATATCTGCAAGTTGACTTGAGTCTTTATCTTTGAGCATTCCCAAAAGCGCAATAACTTTTACCGGAGTTGTATGCTTGCTTTGAATATCCAGGATCATTGATTTTAACACAGATGCACCTTGAGGATTGTGTGTCACATCAAGGTATACGGTAGGGGAATCAACTTTCACGAGTTTTTGAAAGCGACCTTCAAGTTGAACATTGCTAAGACCAGTTGCAATATTCGTTGCATTGTATGTTTGTAAACCGACGATGAGTGCCGTGATTGCTGCGGCAGCATTTTGATATTGATGTTGACCAAGTAAGTTGGGGGCAGGTAGGGTCATGGTGGGATGGTCTTCAAATTGATAGTTGAAATGACCATTTTCGAGTGTCTCATAACAATAGGCTGAATTGTTTGTATATAACATTGCTTGCGCTGCTTCTGCTTTACTGATAATAGCCCTATTCGGCGATGTCTCCGCGGTGATAACTTTTGAATGAGGTTTGATAATACCTGCTTTTTCACCTGCAATTTCAGTGATGGTATTGCCAAGCTGCGCGGTATGATCAATATCAATAGGGGTAATGACTGCAATGTCTGCATCAGCAATATTTGTTGAGTCAAGTCTCCCCCCAAGCCCCACTTCTAAAACAGCCACATCAACCGCTTCATTTTTAAATATGTAGAAGGCGGCTAGGGTTGCAAACTCAAAATAGGTAAGGGTGATTTCAGCACGTGCGGTTTCGATGGCTTGAAATGCTTCAATGAGCTGGGCATCTGAAACTTCGCAGAGATTGATACGAATACGTTCGTTAAAACGAACGATATGGGGAGATGTAAACAGCCCCACTTTTTTCCCACTTGCATGATAAAGATTGGCGATCGTCGTTGAAGTAGAGCCTTTACCATTTGTGCCGGCAACTGTAATGATGAGCGGCGCAATTTTTTGAAGATTCATACGCGCATATACGGTCTGTATTCGCGCAAGTTTAAAATCCATTGAGAGAGGGTGAATGGCTTCTAAATAGTTAAGCCATGATTCTAGATTACGTTCAGAAGCCATTTTCATCTCTTTTATATGCTATCGATAAATTTAAAAAACTTTAAACTTCATTCGTTCTATCAAATTGTTGACAGCGCTTATTGCGTATATTGCGCCTTGATAGATTGATAATTAGTTTAGTTCATCTAAAGATTTTTCTTCATGCATCAATTTTGTAAGGAGACCTGAGATCTCATTACGAAGTTCTCTGCGATCTACGATCATATCAATCGCCCCTTTTTCAAGGAGGAATTCAGAGCGCTGGAATCCTTCAGGAAGTTTTTCACGCACAGTTTGCTCAATAACGCGAGGGCCTGCAAAGCCGATTAAAGCTTTAGGTTCTGCGATATTAATATCACCGAGCATAGCTAAACTTGCTGAAACGCCCCCAAAAGTAGGGTCGGTTAATACAGAAATAAAGGGTAAGTGCGCTTCATTGAGTCTGGCGATCCCGGCAGAGGTTTTAGCCATCTGCATGAGCGATGTTAAACCCTCTTGCATACGCGCGCCGCCACTTGTCATAAAACATACGAGCGGGCATTTGTTTTCAAGCGCATAGTTCACTGCACGGATGAAGCGTTCACCGACAACAGAACCCATGGAACCACCCATAAAGTTAAAGTTGAAAGAAGCCGCAGCGATTTTCATCCCTTTAAGCGTGCCAGACATTGCGATCAACGCTTCTGTTTCGCCTGTTGATTTCTGCGCATCTGAGAGTCTATCTCGATAACGGCGGCTATCTCTGAAGTTTAAAAAATCGACAGATTCAATCTCAGTGCCGAGTTCGATTGTAGAACCTTCGTCTAAGAAAGAGAGAAGACGTTCACGGGCATCAATACGCATATGCGCATCACATTTTGGGCAAACTTGGAGATTTGCCGCAAGCTCTTGTTGATAGAGAATGGCATCACAAGAACGACATTTAGACCATACACCTTCTGGAACTGAGTTAGCTTTCTTCTGAGTACGGATCATTGGCATTATACGTTCAAACCAGTTCATTTAATAACCATCCTTTTTTGTTTGTTCATACAGAATATTTATTATAAATTTCATTTCTATGTGTGATGAAATCTTGTAGGTATTTCGAGTTTAATAGGTGATTTTCTCATAAAAGATCAAAATAGCCAATGAGGATTTTTTTCAGGGGGAAACAGGGTGACGCATTCTATCGTTAAAGTCTTGTTGAGGCCGATAATGCTGCAGATAATTTGTAAAATTTTATAACATTTGAATCAAAGCTCGAAAAATAATGGATGATCCGTTATAATCAGTACGAATTTAGTGCTAATTAAGGTTGGAAAATAAATCATGAGTTTTGATATCAGAGAGCTCTACCAAGAGATGATCCTTGATCATAATCGTAATCCTCGTAACTTTAGAGTGATTGACCCTTGTACCCATCATGCGGAAGGTTACAATCCTTTATGCGGTGATCAGATTGAAGTCTATGCTAATGTTGTAGATGGCATCATCACGGATATATCATTTCAGGGTGATGGCTGTGCGATTTCAACTGCATCAAGCTCAATGATGACGGATGCAATTAAAGGCATGACTGTCGAAGAAGCGGATGCGCTTTTTAAGCTATTTCATGAATCCGTAATGCTCGATGGTGAAGATAGTGATGGTCTTGGAAAGCTTCGCGTTTTAACGGGTGTTCGTGAATATCCTGCGCGTGTCAAATGCGCGACACTTGCTTGGCATGCAATGCAATCTGCGATTCATGAGAAAGATGAAGTTGCTAAAACAGAATAAATAGAAATTAGAAATACAAATCTACGAGATATAGGGATAAAAGATTACAATGGATATTAATCGTGATGAGCCAAATGCGCCACAAGTTCTCTTTGCTGAAGGTGTTGAGCCAACAGAAATTACAGTTGAACTCACAGAGCGTATTATAGATGCAATAAAAAAGGTCTATGACCCAGAAATTCCAGTGGATATTTATGAACTCGGCTTAATTTATGCAATTGAATATTTAGACTTAACAGAAAACAATATTCGCATTCGAGTAGACATGACGTTAACAGCGCCAGGGTGCCCAGTTGCCGGTGAAATGCCGAGCTGGGTTTCAAATGCAGTATACTCAATTCCAGAAATTAAAGAGTGCATGGTTGACCTTGTATGGGAACCCTTCTGGACGCCACAACGCATGTCACTTCGTGCGAAATTAGAGCTCAATATGCTCTAATGACGAGATGACATAAATACAGTTTTAAGATTTAGGGCCAAGAATTACTATTCTTGGCTCTTATTTTTATAGGGAGTTGCAGAATTACATTAAGCCTTCATTGACAAGGATTTTACTCGAAATATCTGCAATTGTGTTCGCGCCCGTGAGTGTCATCGCCACTTTCATCTCTTTTTGGAAGAGATCAAGGAGGTTTTCGACGCCAGCTTGCCCATCTGCGGCAAGCGCATATGCGTAAGCACGGCCAATCATGACGCTATCGGCGCCAAGCGCGAGCATTCTGACAACATCAAGCCCTGTTCGAATGCCGGAATCAGCTAAAATGGTAATATCTCCTTTTACGGCATCGGCGATTGCCGGTAATGCTCTTGCGCTTGAAAGTACACCATCGAGCTGACGACCTCCATGGTTTGAGACCACAATACCATCTGCGCCAAATTTTACGGCATCGCGTGCATCATCAGGATCTAAAATACCCTTGATAATCATCGGGCCATCCCAGAAATCACGAATCCATTCTAGATCTTTCCAACAAATAGAGGGGTCGAAGTTTTTGGTGAGCCAGCCAATATAATCCTCAAGATGCGTGGGTTCGCCTCGATACTTAGAGATATTGCCTAAATCATGCGGCTTTCCGTTAATCCCCACATCCCATGCCCATTTTGGGTGAAGTGCTGCTTGAATCATGCGGCGCAAGTTGGCATTCGGACCGCTCATGCCTGAATGCGCGTCTCGATAGCGTGCGCCGGGAGTTGGCATGTCGACTGTAAATACCAATGTTTTAACACCACTTGCTTTCGCGCGTTCTAGGGCATTTTTCATAAATCCACGATCTTTCAGTACATATAACTGAAACCACATTGGTCTATCAATTGCCGGCGTTACTTCTTCAATAGGGCATACAGAAACAGAAGAGAGCGTGAAGGGAATCCCCCTATTATTCGCAGCCTTGGCTGCTTGTACTTCACCACGGCGTGCATACATTCCCGTTAAGCCAACCGGCGCTAAAATAACGGGTAAGTCGAGCTTATCTTCCCACAAGGTTGTTTCAGTACTGACGTTTTCCATGTTATTCAGAACACGTTGCTTTAACTCAATATCGGCAAGGTCAGAGACATTTCGTCTTAAAGTATGTTCGGCATACGCACCCCCATCAATATAGTGAAAGAGAAATGGAGGGAGAGTTCTTTTAGCGGCTTTGCGATAGTCTGTTGAGGCTGAAATGATCATAAATACTCCTAATGTGATTTATTTTTAGTATGCGGTTAACTTACGTGCCTCAGTGCAATCTTTCAATGAAATATTTTAAATGAATCATTTTTATAAACGTAGAGGGCATAAAAAATAGCGAGAAAATAGATTTTTTTCACCACAGAATATGGCATAAATTGGGACTTAACTATTTGATGACAAGACATATTAAGGCGCAATATCATGGGGCGTAGCGGTTTAGCAAGATAAAAGAGGATTTTGCAATGAAGATCAAAACAGCGTACAAAGAAACAATGGAAATTAAATGATTATCGATTCATTATCAATAAAATAGATTGATATAACGCTGTTTTTTGCTGTTTAAGTGGATGAAAACAGGGATTAATCATGAAAATGAATATGTGTGAATCGAATAAGAATAATATAAAAAATATCAATCAGCAGAATAGGGGATGTAATGGTCAGTATCGTCAATAGAGGCAGTTATCAGCAGTTTGAGCAAGCACTTTCCGGGATTATTCCAGAGAAGTATATCTATACAGAATTAGCGGTGCGATTTGCCTATGGTACGGATGCAAGTTGTTATCGTTACATTCCCGAGATGGTTGTGCGTGCTAAAAATGAAGCCGAAGTCATCAGTATCATCGCGCTTGCGGATCAGTTTTTGATTCCGATCACCTTTAGAGCCTCTGGTACATCGCTATCAGGACAGACCTCGTCTGATTCCGTACTGGTTTTATTAGGCGATGATTTTGTCGGCGGGCATGTTTTAGAAGCGGGTATGAAGATTCGCCTGTTACCGATGACAATTGGGCAAAGTGCGAACAATCTCTTAAAACCCTTTGGCCGTAAAATTGGTCCTGATCCGGCAACAATTAACACGGCGAGAATTGGCGGCATCGCTTCTAATAACTCCAGTGGCATGTGTTGTGGGACGAAAGATAATAGTTACCATACTTTGGATACGATTCGAGTTGTATTTGCAGATGGCGCGGTATTAGATACGAGTTCTGAGAAGAGTATTGCAGAATTTAGAGTGAGTCATGCATCGTTTTTAAATGAGATCGCACAACTTGCCTCGCGTATTAAAGAGAACCCAGATTTAGAAACGAAGATTCGCCATAAATATCGTTTAAAAAATACCACAGGATATGGCATTAATGCTTTGGTAGATTTTGAAGATCCGATTGATATGCTTTCTCACCTCATGATTGGGGCAGAGGGAACGCTCGGCTTTATTAGTGAAATCACTTATAAAACAGTCATTGATCACCCGCATAAAGCTTCAGCGCTTGTCTATTTTGATTCGATTGATAATTGCTGTGATGCTGTGACGGCTCTGCGTCAAAGCGCGCCTGTTGATTCTGTGGAGTTGCTGGATTCTCCCAGTATTCGCTGCGTAGCTGAGCATATTACGGATAGTTTGCCGGCATTTTTCTATCAGGTGATACCGGATAATGCCGGCTGTTTATTGATCGAAACAAAAGCCGATAATGATGCGGCGCTTGACGCACAAATCGCATTAATCAACGGCATTGTTGAATCTTACAACTGTACTGATTTAAGCCCATTTTCTAAAGATCCAGTTGTCACTGATCTCTATTGGAGTGTTCGCAAGGGATTATTACCGATTATCGGCGCGAATCGCCCTGCGGGCAGTAATCTTATTACAGAAGACGTTGCATTTCCGATTGAGCATCTATCAAAAGGGGTGAGAGCATTAGGCGAGCTATTTAAAAAGCACGGCTACTTTGAAGCGATTATCATGGGCCATGCATTAGAGGGGAATCTCCACTTTCTCTTAACCCCTATTTTTGAAACGGAAGAGCAGATCGCACGTTACGATGCTTTCATGCATGATCTTGCAGAATTGGTCGCGATTAAATACCAAGGATCCCTGAAAGCAGAGCATGGCACAGGGCGAAATGTTGCGCCATTTGTGAAGGTAGAGTGGGGGGATGATGCGTATGATATTATGCGTGATATTAAGAAGATTTTTGACCCAAAGGGGATCTTCAATCCCGATGTGATTATTACGGATGATCCAACTTTACATCTTAAAAATCTAAAAGAAGTCCCGGGTGCAGATCCGCTGATTAATCAATGTATCGAGTGTGGATTTTGTGAACCGGCATGTCCTGCTGATGGTTTAACGTTAACCCCGCGTCAAAGAATTGTACTCTGGCGTCAGCATGAACATTTAGCAGAAACGGGGGGAAATCCTGAGCTGCTCGCATCTATTCAAAAAGTATATCCACATATGGGGATTGAAACTTGTGCGATGACAGGCATGTGCGCAACAAGATGCCCGATTGGGATTAATACGGGTGCTATGATGAAGAAGCTAAAAATCGCTGGAAAAGGTGCCAAGGTTGCTGATTTTGCTGCTAATAATATGAATATTATGACCGCAGGCGCACGCTTAGGCATTAGTGCAAGTCATCTATTAGGGAGTGAACGTAGCGCGAAGATTTCAAAATCGCTTCATGGGAAATTTAAAGGCATACCGGTACTGCCAGCATCATTACCGCATGCTGCTAAATCATTATCGACAGCAGTTGTTGAAAGTAAGAAGGCTGACGCGGGTATTCCGGTCGTATATTTTGTCTCGTGTGTGAATAGAACTTTTGCGGAAGGGGTGGAAGGAAAAACCTCTGTTGCAGAGCATACACTCTCATTGTTTAAGAAATCTGGCTTTAGAGCGATTTTCCCAGAAGATTATCAATCTCTCTGTTGTGGGCAGCCTTTTGATTCTCTAAAATTTGAAACAGCGACAGAAAAGGCTGCAAATAAAGTCAATCAAGCACTGTTAAAAGCAAGTAATAATGGGGAATACCCCATCTATGCGGATAATGCCCCATGTGCTCTACGCTTAAAAGAAGCGCAAGATTCTGGCTTGTTAGATGCACGCTTAAAGCTCTATGATGCCGCGACTTTCTTGGCAGATAATATCTTATCGAAATTAAAGATAAAACATAAACGCGATCAATTAAATGTCCACGTGCCGTGCTCGACGACTAAGATGAATTCAGCAGATGCACTACTCAAGCTTGCCGGCGCAGTGACAGAATCATTGAGTACAACAGGCATTGCATGTTGTGGTTATGCCGGTAATAAGGGTATGTTTATGCCGGAGCTGAATGATAATGGCTTGCGCTTATTGGGTAAAAATATTCCTCAGGGGTGTTCGCACGGAGTATCCATGAGTCGTACTTGCCAGATTGGTTTAACGGAACATTCTGGGATGAATTATGAAAGTATCGAGGCACTTTTAGATAGTTGCTCAAAATAAGTGCAATGGGAAAATAATAGAAGTCGTCACTGAAGGGGAGGAGATAGATCGTCCCCTTCAGATATCACTTCATGGGGATATCTCTGAATTAAATGTGAGTATTATTCAAATAGTTATCTCCTTATAAAATATATAAGAAAAAGATAAAGTGTTAAGGGTTTTAGTAAAATGTTAATGTCGATTTCCCGTAAATTTCCAATCCGTTTTTATTACAATCTTATTAGGTGTTAAGTTTTTTAATATTAATATTTGGAGTTATTGAAAATAGGATGTAGTCTATTTGTTGTTAAAATAAAAACGAAGATGGACATTAAAAATAATAATAGAATACATTAGTCTTTATGAAATCAATTGGTTAGTTCTTTTTTGTTTATGAGGTAGTAGATTTTTCTGCATGTTGCATGATGTGTGATATCACATTGCTGAAGAAAACTACATCGTATTTAAGGGATCTAAGCACATCATAAATCAGATAGTCATAGCGCACTTTGTATGGAAGTTATCATCAAAAATACTCATTTATAAATAACCGTCATAACAACCCGTTATGGAAGACGTTCTGCCTGGGGAGGCTGAATTGTGCAAGAAGTCACGGGCGGAGGATAAATAATATGACATGGATTCAAAACTATACGCCTATCATGAACTTAGGTGTTTCATCTCTCTTTGCAGTTTTGCCAATCGTGGCATTCTTTTTGAGCCTTACGGTTCTGAAGTTAAAAGGGCATATAGCCGGGTTTTTGACCTTGACGATTGCGATTCTCGTTGCCATATTTGTTTATAAGATGCCAGTGGTAATGGCATTTGCAGCATCAGGATATGGTTTCTTATATGGTTTATGGCCAATTGCTTGGATTATTATCACTGCTGTTTATCTCTATAAAATTTCCGTGAAGACAGGGCAGTTCGATATTATTCGTGCTTCTATTATGTCCATCACAGAAGATCAGAGACTTCAGTTACTGCTTGTAGGGTTTGCTTTTGGCGCGTTCTTAGAGGGAGCCGCGGGCTTTGGGGCGCCGGTTGCAATTACCGCGGCACTTTTAGTGGGATTAGGATTTAAGCCCCTCTATGCTGCTGGGCTCTGTCTAATCGCCAATACTGCGCCGGTAGCCTTTGGTGCAATGGGTATTCCGATTATTGTCGCGGGTGAGGTTGCCAATCTCGATGCATTCCATATTGGGCAGATTGTTGGTCGACAATTACCGATTCTCTCTGTAATCGTGCCTTTCTGGTTAATCGCGATGATGGATGGTTTGCGCGGAATTCGCCAAACATGGCCTGCGATTTTAGTGAGTGGCGTATCATTTGCGATCACGCAGTTCTTAACATCAAACTTTATCGGACCAGAATTGCCTGACATCACATCAGCGCTTGTAAGCCTAATCTGTTTAACGCTCTTTTTACGAGTATGGCAGCCTAAAGAGATCTTCACATTCGATGGGCAAAGAAAGCCAAAGCCGCGTGCAGCAAGTGGTTATACATTCAAGCAGATCGCAATTGCATGGTCGCCATTTATCATTTTAACGATTATGGTCACGCTTTGGAGCTTGAAGGAAGTTCAAGATTTACTCGCATTCTCAACATTTAAATTTGAAGTGCCGTTCTTACATGAGCTTGTGATTAAATCCACACCGGTTGTGCCAGAAGCGATTCCCTATGCGGCGATCTTTACGCT
Source organism: uncultured Ignatzschineria sp. (assembly GCA_947632245.1). Lineage (GTDB taxonomy): Bacteria > Pseudomonadota > Gammaproteobacteria > Cardiobacteriales > Wohlfahrtiimonadaceae > Ignatzschineria. The sequence goes on from CANRON010000027.1 coordinate 19,720, forward strand.
CAATATTTTAGGGGCTGTTGGCACATCGATCTTCATCGCGTGTATCTTATCGATCTTAATCTTACGCATGAGGTTATCAGATGCGATCAGTACCTTTGGCGAAACATTGTATGAGCTTCGCTATCCGATTCTTTCGATCGGCTTAGTACTAGGCTTTGCTTTTATCGCTAACTATTCAGGGCTCTCATCAACGCTTGCATTACTGCTAGCACAAACAGGCGCATTCTTCCCATTCTTTGCCCCCTTCTTAGGCTGGCTCGGCGTATTCCTGACAGGATCAGATACTTCATCGAACGCTCTGTTTAGCTCATTACAAGCAAACGTTGCGAATCAGTTGAACGTATCACCAGAGTTGTTAGTAGCGGCGAACACAACGGGTGGTGTAACCGGGAAAATGATTTCACCACAGTCAATTGCTGTGGCAGCTGCGGCAACAGGGCTTGCGGGTAAAGAATCAGATCTCTTTAAATTCACCGTGAAACACAGCTTAATCTTCTGTGGATTTGTCGGATTCATGACCATCATGCAAGCATACGTTATGCCATGGACGCTTGTGTTCTTTAATAAGTAACACGAGAGAAAAGTAGTTAATGTATCCACATAGAAGTTAGATAAAGAAAGCCGAAACCCCAAAAAGGTCTCGGCTTTTCTAACTGATTTTTCGATAGATAGAGGCGGTGTTTAGATATGTTATTGATTTTACCAATAGTTTAAA
>CANRON010000028.1 GCA_947632245.1 uncultured Ignatzschineria sp.
AAGTATTAAGCACAACCTAAATTAAGATGCTAACCACCTGTTTAGAAAGTTATTTTATATATTAAAATTGCGATTTTTAATTCAGTTTTAAATATCTCGCACGGAATGAGCACTGAGTGAGAGCGCTAACAACTCTGCCTCTTCTCTATTTTTAGCCCAATGAAGATATTCATGCCGCTTTGCTGAAAGCCCAGCCTTTCCTAATACGGCTTTCGTATCATCATTTAACCCCGTTAAAATAACTTGTATGCCTTTTTTATCTAAACGATCCAACATCGATTTAAATGCAATCAGTCCTGTAAGGTCGATCATAGGCACTTTTTCCATTGATATCACCATGACTTCAATCTGCCGATCCATATAGGGCAGCCGATCTAAAGACTCTATTGTCTTACGAGCGGGCCCAAAGAAAAATGGTCCGCGTATCTCATAATGAAGTATTAATGGCGCCGCCGCTTTAAGCTCTGCTTGTAATTCATCTTCAATCCCCACAGTTTTATCAGCAAAATCGGTGTTTTGATCTCCCATTATAAATTCTGTCTCTGTATAAGTTGCCATACGCGCCATGAATAAAAAACTCGCGAGTACCATACCGACAGCAACGGCGACCACCATATCAAAGACTACCGTTAATGCTAAACAGGTAAATAGAATCACTAAGTCTTCGCGAGGAGCCATTTTAACCGTTTCTCGAAAATACCTTAGATCTGCCATTGTCCAAGCAACCATTAATAACATCGCCCCCAGACTTGCCATTGGCAGATAGCCTAGATACTGCGCAAAAAACAGTAATGTAAACAACACAAATATTGCGTGGATAATCCCGGCAATGGGGGTATTTCCACCTGCGCGAATATTTGCAGCCGTTCTTGCCAAAGCAGCCGTTGCCGCAAACCCACCAAAACAAGGGGCAATGACGTTCCCAATGCCTTGCCCGACTAATTCCACGTTGGGATTATGCCGAGTATTTTTCATGCCATCTGCAACAACAGAGCACAATAGTGATTCAATCGCGCCCAAAGTCGCAATCACAAATGCACTGGGTAACAATTCTCGAATCAACCCAAGGGTTAGTATACTTTCGCCTGACTCATTAATCCACGGTAGACTAAATGTCGGTAAAAAATTGGGAATACCCTGGTGCACCTTGCCTTGATAGGTATAACTAAAAACCGAGTCAATGGTTCTAAACTCAAATCCCCAATACGATAACAAGATCCCGAGCAAAGCACTCGCGGCGAGAACAATCAAGTGAGGCGGCATCTTCACCAATATCTTGGGTAGCGTAATGAGTCCGAGCAAAGTAAATAGCGCAAGCCCCATATCAACCCAAGAGAGCACCGGTATCATCTCCGAGATACTTGTTACTCTCTCTATAAAAGTTGAACCCATTGATGCATTGTTGATCCCTAAAAGATCCGGGATCTGTGTCATTGCGATCACAATAGCGATACCCGTACTAAATCCCGCCGTGACAGGATAAGGGACGAAATGGATCATCTTCCCTACCCGCACTATTCCCATCAAGATCAATATAATCCCAGCCATACTTGTGGCGAGAATCAATCCTGTAATCCCATATTGAGCAGTAATTGGTTGGAGAATAACAATAAAAGCAGCAGTAGGTCCCGAAATATTAAATCGCGTCCCACCACACAATGAAATCAAAAAACCGGCAACAATTGCCGTGTATAATCCATATTGAGGTGCAACACCGGTATTAATCGCAAGCGCCATCGAGAGAGGGACTGCAATCATCCCCACAGTCAATCCGCCCATTAGATCTTGCCGCAGTTTCTGCCCATTATATCCTTGCACCATTTGAATAAAGGGAATGCTACGCCACAATTCACTCAATCGCCTCATCACCTCTCCCGCTCAAAGATATTCTCTTAATAAAATACTGACCATTATTAAAATAATCATAATATTAGCTCAATATAACGACATTAAGATAAATATTCAATGAGCTAGCAACTCCTTAAAGTGAACTCACGATGACTACACAACTAAATTAGCAGCCGAATATCTAGCATAAGCGCCATAAACTTAAGCTTAAGCACTGAGACAATTTGGATTTAATGCCTTTATTTTACATAGTTACTTGGGGGCCGCAGAGCTTCTTAGTACACGATGCTGACACCAAGCTTCTTAAGATCTCTTTTTGTCGCGATTCCATTGGCTATTGAATACTGACTTTTCTGAAAATCATATAATGCTTTTGCCGTGTAGCCATTAAAGTAGCCTTTATCAATATCATTCTCATCAAGATAACCGCGAGAAATCAAGGCTTCTTGTAATAGCCTTACTGTCATACCTACCGATCCTTGCAAAAACATCTCGGCATTCTCCCCTGTTGCAATCGCCTCTAAATGCCGAACATGGGTCAAAATATATCGATATTCATTCCCTACCTCAATCGGTGATGGCATTGCCGACTGCCCTGATAATATCCGGAACGCTTGATACCATCCGGTGGGCATTGCCGGCGGAGTATGATCCCCTTCGATAACCTGACACCCCGCGGATGAGTAACTAATACTTGTCGGTTGATTTTTCGTTTGTGCACTATGGATATGATCATTGACCACAGATAAAGTCGGTATACCCTGCGATAGAGAATAGCGATGCTCATTCTGATAAAATCGCCAAGCGAATACAGGCTGTAAACGACTCAATCGAAAAGCCCCTTCTTCAAATGGCCGCCCTTCTGGCTCATGCGCCCCGACTCTATAATGATACATCCCGCTCCCAAGACAATTCGCGATATAACGCTCCGGAGAAGCCACTTGTTGTGTTTGCCAATAGATGTGCGCAATTGTAGAAGCAGGAAACAGGGCTATCTGCTGCGTCGTTAAATCCCAAATTCCGATCAAACAGTGTAGATTCTCTCCGTCTAAGGTATTTTCCACAATCGTGACTTCAGAGTACCAATACCCATATTGCGCATCTAACAATCTCCCCGCACGGATCCCAAAGAGAATCTTATCTCCTAAAGGCTGATAAGAACAACTCGCCACCAATCTTGCTAATGTTGCACTACTGAATGTGAAAGGCGCCATAGAAGCCGGCATTGAAAGGTGGGCTGTATCAATCATCTTTAAATCTCTACGCAATATAAAATAGTATAAATACTCTATCATATCCTTCATGCAACTACGATAGAGGGGAATTCTAGATTGAAAGCTAGAACAGAACAGAATCTCTAGTAGAATAGCTCTATTTACATCCTATTTAATGAAGAGTGCACATATGTTAAAGTTCAAAAACATCCCCTATTATCTTCAACTCATGCGTGTTGAAAAACCCATTGGCAGTTATCTTTTAATGTGGCCAACATTATGGGGAATCTGGGTTGCGAGTAATGGTCAACCTTCCGCTAAAATACTGATTATATTTATGCTGGGCGTCTTTATCATGCGCTCTGCGGGATGTGTCATTAACGATATTGCGGATAGAGATATCGATAAATTTGTAGAGCGCACTAAAGATCGCCCCCTCACATCAGGAAAAGTGACGACCAAAGAGGCGGCAATGCTTCTCCTTTTACTGGTTGTAATCGCCGGTATTTTAGCACTATTTCTATCTGGAAAAACAATGCTACTTGCCATTCCCGCACTCTTCATCGCCATGACTTACCCCTTTATGAAACGCTTTCACTCCCTACCTCAAGCGCATCTTGGCGCCGCTTTCGCTTTTGGTATTCCCATGGCATTTATGGAAATTCAGGGCTCATTACCGCTCTCTGCTTATCTCCTTTTTTTCTCGAGTATTATTTGGACTTTAGTTTATGATACGCAATACGCAATGAGCGACCGAGAAGATGATAAATCTATCAATATTAAGTCATCTGCGCTTCTCTTTGAATCATGGTTGGGGGCTAAAGATTATTACATCATTATTGGCTTACAAGGCACCATGATCACGCTCCTACTCATCATTGGTTATACAGAATCACTCTCCATCTATTTTCAAATTTCGATTCTTATTGTCATCATGATGTTTTATTCACAAATTATGATGATTAAAAATCACGACCGCCAGCGTTGTTTTCAAGCTTTCTTACAAAATAACTGGGTGGGTCTTACCATTTTTGCCGGCTTATTTTTAAATTATTTACCCTAACTTCTCACGCTAAAAGTAGTACTATAAATTTTATGATTGTAGGCAATACCAATGCGAAGATTCAGTATATTCAGCTAACTATGTATGATTGGAATATTCAAGGTCTCTTAAATACGCTAGATACTGAAATGCATAAATAACAAAACAAGGAGATATTCACTATGGGAAATCGTTTATCAAAGATTGTCACCAAAACAGGTGATAGTGGCACAACAGGCATTTCTGGCAATATTCGTTTAGCAAAATATCACCCTCGCATCGAAACGATCGGCTTGGTAGATGAACTCAACTCCCTCATTGGGATTGGCATTGCGGAGATTTTGCAACAACATACACAAAATGATACGCAACAATCGGCGCTTTCCACGATCGCAGATGAGTGGGCGCAAATACAGCATGAACTATTTAATCTCGGCGGCGAACTCTCTATGCCCGGCATGGCTTTAGTGACAGAGACTGCGGTAGAAAACATTGAAGAGTGGCTAACGGACTATAATGACGAACTTCCCGCTTTAAAAGAGTTTATCCTTCCAGGCGGCTCTATTTTGGTTGCTAAAACACACTATATCCGCGCGATTAGCAGAAAAGCAGAACGCTCTCTTTGGGCGTTAAACAGTAGTGATACGGATGCTGTTAATCCACACTCTCTCAAATTCCTCAATCGCCTTTCAGATTACTACTTTGTGATTGCTAGAACACTTGCAAAGATTACCCATACACCTGAGGTTTTCTGGAAAAAACCAGAGTAATGATCAATATGCACTGCTTGTTATTAGAAATTACACCGGAATCCACTCAATGGGCGAAGAGAGAATTCCCCCAATTTTTAAATCCGATGTTAGGGGTTAAAAAACAGACAACCTACCTCTTAAGCCGTGCATTATTACTCTACACGCTTCAAAAATATTATGACCCTTCTTTGACCGCTATTCCTGAAATCACATATAACAACCACCTCAAGCCGATTTTTAAAGATACGGATATCTCTTTTAACCTCACTCACTCATCAGAGTTTGTAGCGCTTATTATCACGCAGGGTCATCACTCGGTTGGAATTGATATTGAAACTATCAAGCCGCGGAAAAATTTTGAAGGTCTATTAAACCGCTCATTCAAACCGCCTGAGTCATCATGGATTTTAAACCAAACACCTAAAAACTCTTCCGAAACAAAAAACCACCCCCTCAGTCATGAGGAGATGGTTCGTTTTTTCCTACTCTGGTCAGCAAAAGAAGCATATCTGAAGGCGGATGGTCGCGGCTTTCAAGGATTAGATTCCCTAGTACTTCTCCCTGAAAAAAAGCAGATACAAGGCGATCTTTATGATGGAATCATGCTACTTACAACACTCCCCCATTTATCGAATCTCATGCACAGCTCTTTTGCGATCTATCTACCATATTCACTAAAAGAACATCTTTCTATTAAAAAGGTGACTTTCAATCAATACCCTGTCATTACTTCTTTGAGCTTAGACTGGTTATTACAGCTATATGATTAATTTAAATTAAAGTTTAATCTAATCTAAAGCCAACACAGAATTGATTAACTACTCTGCATCTGCTAATAAAAAGTCTTCTTTATTCGCACCTGCTTCTACTTTCTCTTTCATCCATAATGGCATCTTTCCACGACCACTCCAGAGTTGCTCTGGATTATCTGGATTACCATACTTCATCGGCACTTTACGACCTTTACGACCTACTTTATCTCTAAAGACGTCATGGAACGATAAACCTGAATGATCAAGAAGTTTTTCAATTTCTTTTCTCACTTGCTCAGCTTCAGCAGCACGACGCGTTTCAATTTCTTGGCTTAATTCTGTAATAAGATTTTCCATCTTATCGATTGTAAGTATATTTAAATCTAAATTTTTCATCACTTTTGTCTCCATTCATAAAATGACTTTTCTAAAATAGCATCGAATAACATTTACTAATTTAACAATGCTTAACATTATTATATATGACATTCTAATAACATTAAAATATTATTTATGTTTAATAACAAAACATTGTCTTATTTTAGGGTTTCTTTTGAAATCCAAAGGCAGCGTTGCTCTCGATATATCTTTGATATCAAACAACTCTTCCAGCTCAGAATCCATTTTAAAACCACGTAAATTCGTTGAGAAAAATAATTCACCTTCATGTGCTAATAACCGCATAGCATTCATGATGAGTTCAATATGATCTCTCTGAATTTCTAAAACTCCTTCCATTCTTTTTGAATTTGAAAATGTCGGAGGATCCATGAAGATAAGATCAAACTTATCCTCATTTCGCGCAAGCAATGGTTTCATTCGCATGTCATCCACACGATCATTTAACCATTCAAGCACATCTGCCTGGACAAGCTCATGTCCCTCAAAATGTCCATTGAGGGCGAGATTTTGATCCGCCCAGCTCAAATACGTTCGGGATAGGTCTACAGATAACGTCTCTTTTGCCCCCCCATTTGCCGCATGTACCGTTGCACTCGCGGTATAACAAAAAAGGTTTAAGAAACGTTTCCGTTTTGATTCTTTTCCAATTTTAAGACGCACTTCTCTGTGATCAAGAAATAAACCTGTATCGAGATAATCTGTAAGATTAACAAGCAACTTTGCAGTTCCTTCTCTAATTTCGAACAAATTCCCCTCTTGATCTGAATGCCGCTCATATTGCGATTTTCCCCGTTGTCTTGCACGCTGCTTCACATGAATATTTGCAGGAGATATCTCCTCTAATACATGTGGAACGATATTGACAACTTTTTGGAATCGCATCTCCGCAACACTACGTTTAATTGTGGACGGTGCCTCATATTCATAAATGACGACTTGATTATTATAAATATCAATCGCAACGTTAAACTCAGGCAGATCCGCATCATAAACTCTGTAAGCCTCTATACCCTCTCGCTCAGCCCAACGCGATAAATGCTTATAATTTTTCGCTAAGCGGTTCATAAATGCTTCGCCGCCATCAGTAAGCAGCTCTTCGAGTACCATTCGCTTATCATTACGATCAGCTTTATCGCGATTAACAAAGTTTGCTTCATTAATCTCAAACTGAAGATATACGCAGTCAAGCGCACCGTTCCAAAACTTATTAATCTTTTTTGCACGAAGCCCCATTACACGACCTAGTTCCGGGTCCGAAGTGATGACGCCTGCCGTAAATCCTTCATAATTACGAAGGAAGTCACCGAGATCTCTATAAGTATCTACTAATAATGCCTTCTCGCCTAAACGCTCGCCATAAGGAGGGTTAGTCACAATAAGTCCGGCATTCATATCAGGATCACGCGTGTAATCTTGGAAATTCATATGTTTAAAGATCATATTCTTTAAAACACTTGCTCTATCTGCATTGGATTTTGTAATTCCAATCATCATTGAGCTACGCTCAATTCCCACGAGAGTTCCTTGATATCTCGCTTCACCCTCAATCGCACGCTTTTTAGCAGCTTGATAGCACTCATCCCACTCAACTTGCTTAAAAAGTCTCCAGCGCATAAAGCCAAAATTATTGCGGTACAATCCCGGTGCAATATCCCTTGCCATGAGTGCAGCTTCAATAAGAAGCGTGCCCGCGCCACACAAAGGATCAATAAAGCTTTCATGATTTGCGGCCTTTTCTGGCCATTTAGAACGATACAGCAGCGCTGCCGCTAGATTCTCTTTAATTGGTGCTGCACCTTGCTCTGTTCTAAATCCTCTTTTATGCAGCGGCTCTCCGCTGAGATCTAAATAGAGCGTATAGCGATCTTCAAAAATATGAACATAAAATCGTAAATCTGGATCTTCCACATCTACATTTGGACGCGTTCCCATCAACTCACTAAAGTAATCGACAATCGCATCTTTTACACGTAATGCTGCAAAATGCGTATGAATATTACCCGCATGCCGCGCCGTCACTTTGATTGAGAATGTATTATTCTCAGACATATGCGCCGACCATCCAAAAAGCGAGAGTTCACTATGAAGCTGATCTAATGAGGTGTATTTCCCCTCTTTCAACTCCAACAATACGCGTGAGCCACAACGAATCCATAAACATGCATTATATGCATCTTTAAGTTCGCCATGAAACGTGACCCCTGTTCCTGTTTCTGTTGGATCCACACCTAATGCTAAGAGCTCCTCTTTCACATATGGCGCAAGCCCTTGGGCACAGGTAACATAAAATTTTGACATACACTCTCTCTAATATTATTCAGTAATTACAATCTCTAACCATAATTCTAAATGGATTTTCTTATCATCAATTTACGATATAACAACAGTCATTTTTTTAATCAGTGTAGAAGTATACTATAAAAAAAACACCATAACATATATTAACAAAAGAACACTCGAATTATATGAATATTTTTAATAAAATCAATGCAATATGAGATGTAAATGTTTATTATTTTTCGATCGTATCGCAAAAATGAGAGATTATCTCTTCGAATATCTCCCAGAATATCGACCGAATATTGGAAAATAGAAAAAGGATTATTCTTTTTGATCGCCGGAAAATTATGAAGCGAGATCCTTAATTGATCTCGCCTAACGCCTAAAAACATTTATACATCTAAAGCTGATTTAAAACTCCTTAAAATAGAGTAATTAAGTCATAAATACAAGCTATTTCTCTCTTCACTGTATCTACATACCCTTTTAAAAGGCATTCCCTCCCTTTAGCATGCCAATGAGGTGATTGACCTTTAAAATAGAGGCCTTATGCTCTACCAAGCAAGTAGTTCTTTTTCAAAAACCGGAAACAAATATAAACAGCTACTTATATTCATAATCAATATCGTTCTATAATTACTTGAAGTATTTACCATTATCTGCCTATATTAGTAGACAACTGAATTCTATAAATCTATAGGGATTAGGGTAGCTAAATACACACCCCCCTCTCTTTTAGACAATAAAAACTTAAGTAATACTAACGATTTCAAATCAATAAAAGGTGGACATTATGAGCACTGATTTAAGTAAAAAAATTCGCCACGCTGCATATCTCGATAAAATTGTATCTGCAGAAGAAGCAGCTTCATGGATTGAAGATGGGATGACTCTGGGTATGAGCGGTTTTACCCTCTTTGGCGAGCCGAAAGTATTCCCTAAGGCACTCTCTGAGCGCGGTAAAACTGAAAAATTCAAAGTGAATCTCTACACCGGCGCTTCGCTTGGCCCTGATGCAGACCAGGCAATGGCTGAAGCAGATATCATCAACCTTCGTGTTCCTTATCAAGGAAACGCTGTCATGCGTAAGAAGATTAATGCCGGCGAAATTAAATATATTGACCAACATTTATCGCATACCGCTGAAACACTTCGCCAAGGCAACCTCGGCAAGATCGATTATGCAATTATTGAAGCAGCAGCAATTACCGAAGATGGCTTAATCATCCCCACAGGATCGGTCGGTAACTCTCCTGTATTTATGGAAAAAGCTGATCATGTCATTATCGAGCTCAATACCAGCACACCTGATAGTTATGAAGGTATTCATGATATCTACATGCCAAAAGAGCAAGGCAATATGCGTGAGCCTATTCCGGTATATGATGATTTAAGCAAGCGTATTGGTGAGATTGGTATTCGCGTCGATCCCGCTAAAGTTCGCGGCGTTATTCTTTCAGATCGCCCAGATATCCCATCCCCGCTTTTTGAACCCAATGCAGAAACGCAAGCGATTGCCGATAACCTGTTAGATTTCTTAGGTAAAGAGGTAGAAGCTGGCCGATTAGGTCCAAATCTCGCGCCATTACAATCAGGCGTAGGTTCAGTTGCAAACGCAGTACTCAGCGGCATGGCAAAATCTGATAAATTCAAAAACTTAACGGTATCTTCAGAAGTATTGCAAGATGGTATTTTTGACCTCATTGATGCGGGTGTTGTTGATTTTGCGGTTGCAACGGCATTCTCACTCTCCAAAAAACGTGTGGATAACCTTGCATCTGATCTTGCTAAATACAAAGATAAGATCCTTTTCCGTCCACAAGAGATCACAAACCATCCTGAAGTTGTACGCCGCTTAGGGGTGATTGCATTTAACACTGCGCTTGAAGTGGATATCTACGGCAACGTCAACTCAACGCACGTAAGCGGTACGCATGTCATGAACGGTATCGGTGGATCAGCAGACTTTGCCCGTAACGCGCGCATTACGATCTTCGTCACCCAATCAACTGCAAAAGATGGCAAAATCTCAACAATCGTGCCATTTGTAACGCATGTCGATCACACTAATCATGAAGTGGATGTGATCGTAACAGAGCAAGGTTTTGCGGATATCCGTGGTCTTTGCCCAACAGATGCTGCTGAAAAAATCATCGAAAACTGTATGCATCCAAAATATAAAGCACAAGCGCGTAAATACTTTGAAGATGCAAAAGCAAAACGTGGCGGCAATACACCACACCTTTTAGATGAAGCTTTCTCATGGCACATCAACCTTGCGAATAATGGCACAATGCTATTAGATGAAGAGAAATAGTCGCTTTTGAAACACTAAAGGCTAATCTCGAAGCGATACATCAAATAAAGGGTTTGCCCTTACAATTAAAACCGATCGAAAGATCGGTTTTTTGCATCTATTCTATGCAGAAAATGCTTCATCACAATACAATTTCACCAATAATAAATCATGTCCCTCGAATCTATGCTAATAATGTGGTTAATTCATATTTAATTAATCATATATCACTCATCACCACTACCGCAGTTAAATAGGAACAATGGATTAATCGAAGGTGTTCCCCTTAATAATGCATAGGGATTGATGAATATTTTAAGGAGGAGCTATGGCTCGCGAGAATTGGAGTAATAAACTCATCTATATCTCAACTGTTGCCGGCGCAACCATTGGTTTTGGTGCGACGTGGCGTTTCCCCTACTTAGTAGGAGAAAATGGGGGAGGTGCTTATCTGCTAGTATTCTTTGTTGCAATGTTAATCCTCGGTATACCCATGCTAATTGCAGAGCATCTCATTGGTCGTCGCTTACACACGAACGTCGTCGATTCCTTTAGCGGTAAGGGTCTTGATCGCCCTATCTCTAAACTTTGGAAGGGCGTCGGGATTTTAGCCATTTTAGGCGCCTTTGGGATACTTGCATACTACATGGTGCTCGGCGGATGGGTTATGAGCTATATCGGCGGTATTTCACTCGGTGAGATTGATCTTTCAACCCCCCTCAAAGCGGAAGCTGCTAAGAGCTTCTTTGAATCCTCCACTAGCAACCCTTGGAAGATGATGCTTTACACCTTTATCTTTGTCGCTGTTAACTATTACATTCTCGTCAAAGGGATTATTGATGGCATTGAACGCGTCATTAAATGGGTGATGCCGATCTTCTTAATTCTTGTCTTTGCACTGATGATTCGCGCACTCTTCTTACCCGGCGCAATTGAAGGCGTAAAATTCTATATTATCCCTGATTTCAGCAAAATTACTGCAAATGTCATCCTTGTTGCACTTGGTCAGGTATTCTTTGCACTGAGTATCGGTTTTGGCGTGATGGTTACGCTCTCTTCTTACTTGAATAAGAAAGAAAATATTGTCGGAATTAGTATCAGTGCAGGCATCATCAATACCTTAATTCCCCTTGCTATCGGCTTTATTATCTTCCCCGCACTCTTCTCCGCAGGGATAGAACCCGCATCAGGCCCTTCACTCGTCTTCCAAGTGTTGCCGGCAGTATTTTCTACCATTCCATTTGGTGCATTTTTTGCCGTTCTCTTCTTCTTATTACTCCTGCTTGCGGCATTAACAACTTCTATTACAATCTATGAAGTATCAATTACAACATTAATCGAGAAGTTTAAAATGAAGCGCCCGGTCGCAACCTTTATCACGCTTGCTGTTATCTTCATCTTCGGAAATATCCCTAGTATCCTCTCTGCGAGCATGTGGAGCGATGTGAAAATTTTCGGCATGAACTTTTTTGATGCCTTTGACTACATCAGTGCCAACATCTTCTTTATTACGACTAGCCTTTTATCGGCAATCTTTATTGGCTTTGTACTCAAGAAAAAAGTCGCTCTCGATGAGATCACAAATGGCGGTAAGGTGAATGCAAAAATAGCTCCCCTAATCTTCTACCATATTAAATATGTGATTCCCGCATTAATCCTAGTGCTCTTTGCATTTTCATTCGTATAAAATCATCAATCACTATTCAAAACTATTGATAAACAAAAGGGTAATTCATTGCTGAATTACCCTTTTTAACATAGAGATTTTATCTCAATGATCTTATTTTCAAAGACTTTTAAAGTGACTTCTTAAATGATTAACACCTAGATGCTTACTGGCGCTTTTGCAGCTTTGCACGATTAAGGCTCAATGAGTTCACTAATACACTGACTGAGCTAAATGCCATTGCGCCGCCCGCTAAGATCGGACTTAAGAAACCAAAGGCCGCAAAGGGAATTCCGACAGTGTTGTAGATAAATGCCCAAAAAAGGTTCTGCTTAATCTTTCTCATAGTGAGTTCTGAGAGCAGAATCATCTTCGATAGATTCATCAAGTCACCATTCATAATCGTAACATCTGCGGATTCCATTGCGATATCCGTTCCCGTTCCCATCGCAATCCCCGCATCCGCTTGTGCAAGTGCTGGCGCATCGTTCATGCCATCGCCAACCATTGCCACGATTCGTCCTTTGGCTTGAAGATCCTTCACAACTGAGGCTTTATCTTCTGGTTTTAACTCTGCCACAATTTCATCGGGCGTTAAACCAACATCCGCACCAATCTTCGCCGCGGTTCTAGCATTGTCACCGGTGAGCATAATGACATTAATCCCAATCGCTTTCAGATTTGCAATTGCTTGCTTCGAGCTCTCTTTCACAGGATCGGCCATTGTCACAACTGCAAGTGCTTGCGTCTCATCACTCAGCATTACAACCGTTTCACCCATTGATTCATGGTAAGGAACAGTATCCTCAAATGGCGTATAATCAATCTTCATATCCGCCATCAAGCGCGGTGATCCTACGTAGTAACGCTTGCCATTCACCTCTCCTTGAAGCCCTGCACCGACTAATGCTTGGAAGTTTTCGATCTTCACTTGCGTCAATGAATGCTCTGCACCATAATCCACAATCGCTTTCGCAAGCGGATGCTCAGAATGCGCTTCTAACCCGACTAAAATCGCTAATAATGTGGCTTCATCAGTAAAGTTATCACCCGTTTGTTGACGTGTTTCAAAGTGCATTACTTTAGGCTTACCTTCCGTAATCGTGCCTGTTTTATCTAAGACAATAGTGTTGATCTTTGCCGCACGCTCGAGAGATTCCCCATTTTTAATCAAAATCCCATTCCGAGCACCCACACCTGTTCCGACCATGATCGCAGTCGGCGTTGCCAGCCCAAGTGCACAAGGACACGCAATCACAAGTACCGCCACACTATGCATGATCGCCGTTCCCCAATCGCCTGTCACCATTTGTGTCACGAAAAGCGTGATAATAGCAATCACAATTACAGCTGGAACAAAGATGGCGGAAACCCGATCCGCAATCTTTTGAATCGGTGCTTTACTGCCTTGTGCATCATTGACCATCTCAATAATACGCGCTAATGTACTATCGCTATCGAGCTTTGTTGATTGCATAATGAGCGCACCAGACTGATTGATCGTGCCGCTAAAGAGTTCGCTACCCGCGCTTTTATCCACCGGTAAACTTTCACCCGTTAACATACTCTCATCGATCGTCGATGTACCGGAGATCACTTCCCCATCTACGGGAATTGTTTTACCCGGATGCACTAGCAACTTATCACCTACAGTCACTGCATCAATAGGGATTTCCGTATAGACTTCACTGATTGAGCCATCGGCTTGAGTGTCTTCATCAATACGAAGTGCCGTCTTTGCTTGCAGCGCCATCAAGCCCCGAATTGCCGCACCTGTACGATTTTTAGCACGCTCTTCCATGTATTTTCCTAATAGAATCAGGGTAATAATCACGGCACTACTTTCAAAGTAGAGATGTGTTGGGTCGCCGCCAAAAAATCCATTATAGACACTGTAGAAGAATGCGGCTGTTGTACCAAGTGCAACGAGTACATCCATGCTCGGTGCTTTTGCCCGAAGCGATGCCCATCCTGCTTTATAGAATCTTAAACCTACCCCAAATTGCACAGGTGTTGTGAGCACTAATTGGACCCAAGGTTTATGCAAAAATTCAACCCACGGCGCATGAACCCCCACCATCATAGCAATCATTCCAATCAACATTGGTGCACTTAAAAGCGCACTAATGATCAGCATTAACCGCATTTTCTTTGCAGCGCGCTCTTCACGTTCAATCAGCTCTAGTCGATGATCTTCATCATCTAATATCGCCCCAAATCCGGTCTTTTCAATCGCTTCAATAATCTCAGGCTCAGTAATAACTGAAGGATCATATTCAAACATGCCTTTTTTACTAGCAAGGTTCACGTTCGCGCGATAGATACCCGCCTTTTTACCTAAAACGCGTTCAATGCGGCCGGAACAGTTTGCACAGGTCATACCGGTAATCGCGAGTCGTGAAAACTCCCGATTTGGTGGACTTTTATCAACTTGTTGTGTGTTTTTATTCATCATGGTTATTCTCCATAAAATATTCTAGATGCCGAAATTTATATACCGATTGATAGACTTATGCCGCTATCATTTCCGCATCAAACCCCATATCTTCAATGGTTTCAATGATCAATGCCGATGTAATAATGGCCGCGTCATGCTCAAAGACACCTTGTTTATTCGCAAGATCTACCTTTGCACTATAAACCCCTGGCTTTTTAACCAAAAGGCTTTCGATTTTACCGGAACAATTTCCGCAGCTCATACCGCCAATCGCAACGTTTGTGACTACTCTATTTTGTGTATTTGTATTTGTCATGTAATGCTCCATTTTTTTGATTTAAGTGTTTTTTGTAAAATTCATAATGATCACTCGATCATTCAATCAATAAGGTTTTATCGTTACTACTTGTGCTTAACATGACAGCTACACTGCCCTTTAAAACAATCACAAGGGACTTCCACGATGCTGACACTTTTTGCTTTTAAAAGCGCGGCTTCCAACAATTCAATATCCGCATGTGAAAGCGCAACAGCCTCAATCAGGCGAGAGAGCTTTTTTCCGCGATCTTGCGAGCAGACAAAGCCAAATAAATCTCTCGCCGCTGAATCCCAAGCTTCACTCTCGCCTACCATCGGACGATAGAGAAATTTATTACCCAACTTTTTGGTCTCTACACAATCTTTCGCAACAAGTCTTGCGAGTAATGTCTTCGTCGTTGTCGGCTTCCACTCTTTCTTCTTTTCTAATACTTTTACAATATCGCTACTGCCTAATTCACCATTTGCCCACAGCACTCTCATTACTTCCCATTCTGACGGGGTTATTTCTATCGTTTTCATACGCTTATCCTCGGCTACAAATATAGTCAACTACAATCATAGTTCACAAAATGAATTTTGTCTACTTTTAAAATTGATTTTGATTTCGGGGAAACAATATTTTAGGAAAAACAGAAGAACGACTAAAAATTAGCACGTAGATATCCATTAAAATATAATGAAACTATTAACAATATTATTAATATATTCACATAGAATAAATAAATTTGTTAATTATAAAAATTCGCAACGATTTTAATTGAAGGCTATACAGCTCATTATTATCTTCACTATTAATAATCTGTACTCATCCTGACAGCCGTAACTGTAGCACCTCGAAACAATACGATCACTACCTATCATTATTTAACACATACCTCGATCCTAAAGTATTGGAAAATGAAATACTTTAGGAGTAACTCGCAATAAAAATAGGGGAAACAAAACCTTATGTTTCAATACGTTATAAATTTACACTAATACTTTGTACAGATACTCCATAAATAAGCGGACTTTTGCCGGCACATATCGACTACTAGGATAAACTAAATGGATCTCTCTAGGCGCAGGCCTAAATTCTGGCAACAATTCCACTATCTTGCCATTTTTTATGGCTTCATCGACAGCATAATCAAATTGCTGCATGATACCAAACCCATTCATCACGGTTTCTAATGCCCCCAAAGAATCCGTATGGATCATCCCAGGTCTAAAATGAAATGGCGTTGATGCTTCTGTAAACTCCCATGGCATCACCTGCCCTGAGTGGGGGAATCGCAAGCCAATACATTTGTGCTGACTTAAGTCTTCGAGTGTTTTCGGCATTCCATATTTAGCGAGATACTCAGGTGCTGCGACTAATTTCATAACGCCGGTATGCAGCTTCTTTGCCACCAGCCGATCATCTTTTAATTCGCCAATACGAATCGCTAAATCAAACTCATCTTTCGTAAAATTAATATATTGATTACTTAGTTCAACTTCGATAAAAATTGAGTCGCTATGCTTTTCCAAAAATTCATTAATCGTAGGAAGAAATTTTTTAATACCATAGCTATTCGGCATACTAATCCGCAAAATTCCACAAGGCTCAATGCTATTGGTAATCTGTCTTTCGATATTTCGAATATCCTCAACAGCACTTTTACAAACAGCATAATAACTCTTTCCCTCTTCTGTTAACCGCATTGATCGCGTTGATCTTTGAAAAAGCTTAATATTCAATTTCTGCTCTAATCGCGATACTGCTTTGCTCACAGCAGAGGGAGTCATACCAATCGCAATCGAGGCTTCTGTGAAGTTTTTACATTCTGCCGCCTTACAAAAAATTTGAATATCATTTAAGTCCATATCTTTTAGTAATTGCATTGTCTTTTCCCCATCTGTGCCTCACAGGCATTAAAGAATTTCTTTCATAATATATCAAATACCTATAAAAGCGCTTATTATTAATACGGTAAAGTATTTAAAAATTCGGCGATTGCCGATTACTTCTAAAAATTTAAAGATTGAACAATCTCTCTATACAACAATAAGGATTACAGATATGTCATTCATTTCATTAGCGACTAAACGCCGTACTATTTATCATCTTGGTAATCAATTAACGCAATCAAAAGAGGAGATCAATACAATCATCCTCGAAGCAAGCAAACAAGCCCCTTCTGCATTTAACTCACAAAGCTCACGCGTCGTTGTGCTGCATGGAGATGAGCATCAAAAGCTTTGGAATATCACTTTAGAAGCATTAAAAACCATTCTTCCTGCTGAAGCGCTTGCGGGAACACAAGCGAAGATCGAATCTTTTGCAGCAGGTTCAGGCACGATTCTTTACTTTGAAGATGAACAAGTCGTAGAAGATCTCCAATCTCGCTTCCCGCTCTACTCTGCGAACTTCCCAAAATGGTCAGAACAAGCACACGGCATTACCGCATACGGCGTTTGGCTTGCGCTGGCTGAAGCAAATATTGGTGCTTCACTCCAGCATTACAATGAGTTGATTGAAGCTGAAGTTAAAAAAGCGTGGGATCTTCCTGCGAAATGGATACTCAAAGGGCAAATGCCATTTGGTTCTATCGAAACAGAAGCAGACCCTAAAGCATTCCTTGAAACAGAAGCGCGTTTCAAAACTTTTGGTTAATGCCGTTCTGTTAAAAGCATCATCAATACACTTAACCGATAGATATGACTTGATCAATCACGGCTAATAGTAAAAAGCCCTATCCTTACATTTCGCGCTGTAGATAGGGCTTTCTTTTTACCGCGAATATTATGATAGGCAAAGTTGCTAACACCTTCCTGAGCCATATCAATATATATTATCAATAATGCTATATTAGACATTGAATCGATAGATAAATTGATCAATCATAATCATCACAATGATAGGAGAAGAAAAATATGCTAACCCTCTATTACAGCCAAGGTTCTTGTGCAGATGTTGCCCTTATGATGGCAAAAGCGCTGGAGATTAATCTCAATGTCGTTAATGTCAACATGCCTAAAGCACAGCTCGAAGATGGCAGTGACTTCACGGCAATTAATCCTAAAGGCTATGTCCCTGCGCTTGAGCTTGATAATGGTGAGGTCATTACAGAGCTCGTTGCGATCTGTGCTTACCTTTCACAACAAAAACCCGGCAATGCACTCTTTCCACTTTCAGGAAAAGCCCTCATTGACCAACTACAATGGTTTAACTTCTTAGCCACAGAGATCCATAAAAATATTATGCCACTCTTCTGGCGCCTATTTGGAAAAGATACCGGAGAGAAATGGCCAGAAATAGCGAAAGAAAATCTTCAAACATACTACGCTTACATCAATAGCGAGTTAGAAAACCAACCCTATTTAACAGGTGACTCGATTACTACTGCTGATTTCTATCTCTATATGACAATCTTATGGGCTGATAAGGTCGGCGTTGATTTAAGTGAATTCCAAAATATCAGTCGCTTTCAAAAAGAGGTAGCCGCGCAGATTTCATAATACTGACTATTTTCAATTATTATTGATCACAGGCAGTAACCTCAAAAGCGTTAAGTTTATACTGAACTTGACGCTTTTTTCACATCTCAAAATCCCCCATTCAATCTCTCTGAATCGTAGTCATAACCTTCCTATTCATTCTTTTAATGATTAAATTAATTTGCAATTAATCTTTACCTGAAAATTAGCTGCGATTAAACCCACAGATTAAATACTATAAATGTGTGAATTTAAGATAAATTACAATCAGATAGAAATATCATTGAGAAAGATAGCACGAACACATATATGACTATTTATTCCATATGTTTTTTGATTGATGCTTTTTTGGAATTAATGATTTTCCTTTTGCTCGTATCAGAGATCGTTTTTATGTCATACATTAGTACTCATCAACACATAGAAAACATTTTTTATTTAATACACAGAAAGGAAATATTATGAAAAATTTAATGAAAGCAGCAATCGTATCATTCGCAATGATGTCAGTGGCAAGCATTGCCGGCGCACAACAACTCGCACCCCAAAAAGTCTTAACTGATCTGAGCGCAGAGCAAATCAAACAGATTAATGGTTTAGGCAGTATTTCTAATAGTGAAGCCACAACTTCACCTGTATATGACTTCCATCTCAAAACGATTTTAACACCCGCGCAACAACAAAAATATAACCAATTAAAAGATGGTGATCGCCACGCATCAACCGGCAAACACAACATGTTTAACATTGATAGCAAGTAATCCGTAAGGATCATCGCTCATCGCTCGATAACCTAGTTTCCCTAGATCCTAATCACTCGAAAGATTGAGCGATGCTCAAATTGAATAAGGTAATTAGGCTGTATAAACCCACTGTGAGTTAACTGGCAGTGGGTTTTAGTTTTTGGGGAGAAAGCAGTAAAG
>CANRON010000029.1 GCA_947632245.1 uncultured Ignatzschineria sp.
GCTGATTTTGTGTAGGATCTTAATTTTGAATTAATGGTCGCTTGAATAGGGAAGCAGGCACCGGCAAGAAGGCCTAGTAAAATATAGATATAAATTGTCATTTGTAGTTTTCTCTAAATAGTATATTAAAGATCTTTTAAGTCCTTAATTGATGTGTAAATAGGGGTGGGAAAAATAAGAGTAGTAGGTAGTTTAGGGGGTAATGATATCCAGAAGAGTCGTTTTTGCTAATTCAGACTCCATTCTTTCTTCTGCTTTGAGCATAATTTTTTTAATAGTGCAATTGGGGTCTTCATGAATAAAGCATTCAAAAAAAGATTGTTTTCCTTCTATTGCATGTACGATTTCCAGTACTGAAATTGTTTGCCAGTTCGCTCGTAGAGTATATCCCCCATTTGCACCTGAAATAGCTTTAATAAGATTCTCTTTCGATAACTTGGTCAAGATTTTAGATAAATAGGTGGGGGAAATGCTTTGAATCTCAGCTAGCTCAATCACGCTAGTCGGAATCGGGCTATCTTTTTTCGCAAGAAACATCATCGTGTGTAATGCATAATCTGTTGCTTTTGAGTATTTCATGATCAACCCTCAAATGTATTAAAGATAAAGAGAGTCTATGATATCCTTGATATGAATTTTCCGCAATAGAAATAATGACTAAAGAAAGGGATTGATTAATCAGCTGTGTCAATATTTAGACGCTTACTTTCCCAGCGTCGTGATTTCCAGCGCCAAGCATTGACAAGACCGCGAATCCATTCATCGCATAAGAAACCAATCCAGATACCTACTAATCCCATCTCAAGAATAATTCCTAAATAGTAACCAACAGGAATCGCGATTCCCCACATAAAGATAATCGCGGTATAGAGCGGAAAACGGGCATCCCCAGTTGCTCTGAGGGCATTGACCATAACAATATTTTGGGTGCGCCCAGGCTCTAAGAAGATAGAGAGAAGAAAGATCGGTAATAAAATATTTTGGATGGCAGTGCTATCTGTGAAGCTATCGACAATGAAGTGGCGTGATAAATAGAAGATGATCACGGCGATTAGGGTGACAATCATTCCCATTTTTAAGCTTTTAAAAGTTCGATGGTATGCTTTTGTAAATTGTTTCGCACCGACAAGATGCCCCACCATAATCTCATTGCCGATACTAATGGAAATCCCAAAAAGCATAAGCATATAAGAGAGTTGGATATAGATATTGTGCGCTGCTAAGCTTGCTTCTCCCATTAACCCTACAAATGCAAGCATAACAAGCATCTGTGCAGACCAAGAGAGATTTTCTCCGGCAGAGGGAAGTCCAATTTTGAGAATCTGCTTGACGATATTTTTTTGGAATTTAAAAAAGAGCGAAATGTCTAATTTAATTTTAATGCCATAAAAAAGAAGATAAAAGAGAAGGGATACACCAATAAATCGACCTAGTACGGTCGACCAAGCAACCCCTTCAAGTCCGAGTTGTGGTAATCCAAAAAATCCATATAGCACAAGAATATTACCGAAAACTGTCACGATATTCATAATAAGCGAGACATACATCGGTGCTTTAGAGTGACCAAATACGCGAAGGCAAGACGCTAAAATAACAGCAATGGCTTCAAATAGCAGACAAAAACCAATGATACGGAAATAACTACTGCTCATATCAAGTATATCTGCGGGTGTATTCATTAAGACGAGCAGAGGGCGACCAAAGAAAAAGATGAGCAAAAAGCAGATCAAGCCGAGCAGAAAGTTGAGTGAAACTGAGAGGTGAATTGCTGTGCGCGTGACATCTCTTTTACCGGCGCCTAGATATTGGGCGACAACAATGCTGCACCCAATGCCGATAAAGCTAAATATTGTGACTGTTGTATCAAATACTTGATTACTTGCAGCCGTTGCAGCGACCATATTTTGAGAAATATGGCTAATCATATAAGTGTTTATGAGGAGCGTGACTAAATGTAGGAAGATATCAATAAATATCGGCCAACTTAAAGTAAAGAGGGATTTTTCTAAAACGGTATTAGACGTACTCATAAAGACTCAATATAGATCAAATAGTGCGGTATTATGAAGAGGTTTTCAAAAATTAGAAAGTGAATTTTATAGAAGATGAGAATTTTAGGGATTATCACTATACTGAAGAGAGACATTGATCGCTTTTTCTGAGTATAAAAAGAGATGAATGGAAGTTTAACGAGCGACATTTTGAAAAATCAGGGAGAAAGTAAATGCAGCGAATATTCATGATAATCGGTGCTCTGCTTCTATTGACAGGGGCTTTAAATACAGAGGTTATAAAAGCAGATATTTTAGATCGAGCGATGATTGATGGCATTCCGCTTGGTGGGAAATTTACGGATATCGCTGATTATAAACATGAATTATGGGCTTATCAAAGCTCTGATCTTTTTTTGAAGACGGATTGGAATAAAATAGATTTTTATAAGATGTATCAAGAAGAGCGTTTACCTTTTCCGCCTGAAGATGGTGCTTATAGCCAATTTATTGCAGTAACGCCAAAGATGATGACACGATCAAAGCAAGTATACGTGGATCAAGGGAGGATAAACCAAGCGAGCTTTTTTGACGAGTTCTCAAGTTTTAGTTATGTAGTCGCAGATCTTGAGAAGGCGCTTGGCGATAAAGCTCTACGTTATGATTATGACCGGGGAACAACGATATTCTGTATTAAAGATGATCCCATTTTGCGGGATATTCGGATTTTTAGAATGGAGATATCGGGTGTCAGTAGACACTTTTACACGAAGGATAATCAGCGAGTTGCAGATGTGTGTCCTGAGTTATTTGAAGGAGAGTTTTAGTCATAATCATTATATTTGAGAGTGGTGAGAGATATGCTCTCATCAATCGTAATCGGGTATTACCACTTTTTCCGTTTAAACTGTGGATCACGTGATGCGCGGATTTGTCGTGCTTTTTTAGGATCAATGATAAGTGGGCGATAGACTTCAATGCGGTCGCCATCTTTCAAGATATAATCATCTTCTACTTTCTGATTGAAAACCCCAAATATGGGCGATTCTATTTGTTTGATCGCATCATGGTAAAGTGCAAAGAAAGGCAGTGCATTTTGAAGAGAGATTCCGGCTTGAAATTTCTGCACTTCAATAGGCTGGCGATTCTCTAATGCCAAGACAAATTCTACGGTAATAAAATGATGGCTTGATTTAGCCGATGAGGGGTTTGCCATAACGAACCTTTGCTTGCGCACTAAACGCAGAAACCATACTGCCTGCAATATTTTCAAAGATAGGGGTTAATAGTAAGCGCGCGGGGCCAAATGAGAAGTCGAAATCAATCATGAGGTGAATTTCAGAACCGCCTTCAGGAAGATCATTAAAGCGCCATTCTCCGCGTAGATGTTTAAAAGGGCCATCCACCAAGTTTAGCGTTATTTTTTCATTGGTTTGCAAAATATTGCGTGTTGTAAACCATTTGTTCAGTGGACCTTTCGCCGTTAAGATAGAAGCTTCCATCATTGTGGGCGTTGATTTGATGATGCGTGAGCCTTTACACCAAGGCAAAAAGCTTGGGTAAGAATCGACATCATTCACAAGCTCATACATTTGTTGAGCTGAGAAAGCTTCTTTTTGTGATCGGCGAATGATTGGCACAGTATCCCTCAGTAAAAATTATTGTGTCGAAATCGAAGTGTAATCTGTTATCCGTAAGATCACACTATTGAGTAACGGCACTTTAAGTATGAAAAGAGAACTCAAAATTGAGTTGCTGTATAGTATAACAAAAAAAGTGTCAAAAACATTGATCGAGAAATTCCCAAGCATTTTTAAAGGGTGTTATATCCATAGATATTATCTGTGTTGCCTTAAGCGTATCGATAATAAAAAGCGCCTTAAAGAGGATTTAAGGCGCTTTTACGCATATTGAGAGGCAAGTTCAGTTTATTTGTCCAGCATGACTGTAAACACTTTTAGCATTTTATAATGCTTGTTTTTTCAAGACCATAATGTTGAGATGTAGCCTCAACGATTGATTGAATGATCGTTATGCTTTCGGTGAAGCCTGAAGCGCCGTGATTGCGATGGTGTAAACAATATCATCTACTAAAGCACCTCTTGAGAGGTCATTCACAGGTTTTGCAAGACCTTGCAGCATTGGGCCAATACACACAACATTAGCACTACGCTGTACTGCTTTATACGTAATGTTGCCGGTATTAAGATCGGGGAATATGAAAACGGTAGCACGGCCTGCAACAGGGCTATTCGGCGCTTTTTGTTTGCCTACGCTCAGTACGCTTGCAGCATCAAATTGTAAAGGACCATCGATAAGAAGTTTAGGATTCTTCTCTCTCGCAATTTCAGTCGCTTTCGCCACCTTTTCGACTTCTTCGCCGGCACCTGATGTTCCTGTTGAGTAAGAGAGCATCGCCACACGTGGATCAATCCCGAATATTTTGGCAGATTCTGCAGATTGAATGGCAATTTCTGCAAGTTGTTCAGGGGTTGGATTTGGATTAACAGCGCAATCTCCATAAACATGGACTTGATCTTTCATAAGCATAAAGAAGATGCTGGAAACGAGTTTGGCATTTTTATCTGTACCAATGAGCTGAAATGCGGGGCGAATGGTATCTGCTGTCGTATGTACTGCACCGGATACCAGACCATCAACATCGCCCACGGCGAGCATCATCGTCCCGACAACGACGCTATCTTTCAGTGCTTCGCGCGCTGTCTCTTCGGTTGCACCTTTATGTTTTCTAATTTCTACAAATCCAGCGACGTAATCTTCGGCGATGGTAGTAGGATCTATAATTTCAATGCCGCGCTCAGGAATCACGATATTATGAGTTTTTGCGACTTCTCTGACTCTGTCCGGATTGCCTAAGAGGACGCAGCGAGCAATGCCGCGTTCTGCACATATAGATGCAGCGCGAAGTGTTCTTGGCTCATCGCCCTCAGGGAGTACAATGCGGCGATCAGCAATTTGTGCGCTCTTGATCAGCTTGTAACGGAATGCGGAAGGCGGCATGCGATTTTGTGAAGGAAGCTTCAGTTGTTCAATGAGTGTTGTGACACTGAGGTTTTCAGCAATAAAGTTGATCGCAGAGAGGTCATCGGTCAACGTATCATTTTCTGGGATTGCACCTAATATATCGAGTGATTTACAGAAGTCTGTTTGGCAATATGTCACTGTTTTGGCAATTGCTTTTGGATCTTTTACATGGTTGATGATGTAGCCTGCGAGCCAAATATGCGATTCACTATAGATATAGGCATTGAGATCAAAATGGGCGGCGACTTCTTCAGGGGTATTCGCAAGAGAGTTGCCGGCAAAGACAACGCCTGCACATAAGGTTCTGGCAATATCGGCATTTAAATCATGTGTATAGGGGCGTGCGCTATCGTATGTTAACCCTTCAACGACAACAACATCATATCCTTTCGCTGCTTCGGCAACATGTCCTACGATCTTTTCAAGAAGGTCATCGTATTGATCATTGCGGATAGCTTGATTAACATCTGCTTCTAAAATAGGGGAGGGGGTTTCATCATTGAAGAGTTCACGATAGAGTTGCTCGGAGCGGTTGTTATCTTCGCCAATCGGGCGAACAAATCCGACTTTGATACCGGCACCGCGAAGCGCTTCAACCAGTGCAAGAGAGATTGAACTTAAGCTTTTAATATCACCAGTGGGTGCTACAAATAATGTTTTCATGAAGCAAGCTCCTTGTTTGAGTTTTTTTGTAAGTAGTTTTAATAGTTAGGTAAACAGTTATACCAGTAGATATCTGCATTAGAGATCACTATTGCGGTATTTAAATAGTAAAAAGATCTAAAGCAGTAAGCGGGTTCTCCGTTGGTTTAGATCTTTTTTATATCCTT
Organism: uncultured Ignatzschineria sp.; assembly: GCA_947632245.1. Lineage (GTDB taxonomy): Bacteria > Pseudomonadota > Gammaproteobacteria > Cardiobacteriales > Wohlfahrtiimonadaceae > Ignatzschineria. The sequence continues at coordinate 5,867 of CANRON010000029.1, forward strand.
CTATTTGATTCCTACTGATTATTTTAAGTCAGTTTTATCAATCAGTTTAGGCGGTTTTTTCAGCTTTTTTATTTTTAGCAAGAATGTTGAGCGTATCTTGAACAATCATGCCTTCCTCATCCGTGCATACCACAAGTGCCTTACCAAAGTTTGAGCTGGTCGCAATCACGCCCTCTTTCCCGCCTGTACAGAAGTTATTGGAAGGGTTACTAAAGCGATAGCCTAAGAATGCTAATTGACTCATAATGTTTTCACGCATGTAAGCTGAGTTTTCCCCAATGCCGCCTGTAAATACGATTGCATCAAGCCGCTGAAGTGCAGGGAGATATTCGGAGATGTTTTTTGCAACACGATAAGCAAACATATCAAGTGCTAAGCGGCTGCGTTCGTGGCCCTCTTTCGCTTTTGTTTCGAGCAGGCGGCAATCGTTAGAGATGCCGGAAATACCGAGCAAACCACTTTTGAAGTTTAAGAGATTATCCATCTCATAAATATCATAATCTAAGCATTCGACCAGATAAGGGATAAGCCCAGGATCAATAGAGCCAGAACGAGTCCCCATCATTAGGCCTTCAAGCGGGGTAAGCCCCATACTTGTATCCACTGATTTACCATTACGAATAGCAGCAATGGAAGCACCATTGCCTAAATGACAACTGATCAAATTAAGGCGATCAAGCGGGATATCTAAAATGCGTGAAGTGCGTTCAGTGATGTAACGATGGCTACTCCCATGGAAGCCGTAACGGCGAATATTATATTTTTGATAAATTTCAAGGGGTAGCGCATAAAGGTATGCTTCTTCTGGCATGGTTTGATGGAAAGCAGTATCAAATACAGCGATCTGAGGCAGCGATGGGAGAACCTCTTTTGCAGCTAAAATTCCAGTTAAGTTTGCGGGGTTATGAATGGGTGCAAGCGGCGCACATTTTTTAATAATATCGATAACATCGGGTGTAATTTCAACGGATTCTTGGAAATATTCGCCGCCATGAACAACCCTGTGACCGACTGCAATGATTTGCTCTGCATAGCCGTGCTCTTGAAGATACGAAAAAACGGTTTTAAATGCCCCTAAATGAGTATTTTCAGAGAGTATAATTTTATTTTTCTCGCCCTCATGTTTGATGGTAAGGGTTGCCTCTGGGGTATCGAGTTGTTCTGCTGTACCGCTTACAACTGTATTTCGCTCTTTTGCATTGATCAATGCAAATTTAAGAGAGGAACTTCCGCAATTGATGACTAAAGCATACATACTGTTTGACTCCTGTTGTTATCCTTAGGATATAATTATTTTTATCATTGAGTGGTGCATTCGTGATCTAGATTATCAATCATCAAGCCCGTTTTCGCATTGAGATTGAAGGCTAGAGAATAGATTTAATGATGGTAAAAACGATTCGTCAGCACCACTTGTCCTGTTATTTTACCAGTGTGATTTTACGCAAACTGGATCTCCTGAATACTTCACTCTATTCAGTACAGCGGCAAATGTCTAAATATATCTTCATAAAAACTTAAAATAGGGTCTTTTCATTGAGATAATGATTACAGTATTCAGATTATTAAATCGAATAATGTAATGATCTTTCATGTTGTAACGCTTTAAGTATCATTCTTCTCTCAATGAATATGATGGCTATTTTATGCCTCTATTTATCAGCTATTTAGTCAGATTTATACAGAACTCTTTTAATAAATAGACCTATTTCTTATAGCACTCTTTTTGCCTTTTATAAAAAGAATATCGATACAGTTTGATCTGCATTTATTTTTCGTGAAAGATGTCCGTTTCTTTGTGCAAAAAATGATAAAAAACGCTGCGAGAAGATTTTATAGGGTTAGGCTACCGAGAATCATGTAATTAGTGTAAAATGTCGGGTTTTGTAGAAGCGCTGTTTTGCGCTGAATAATGGATAGAAAGAGAGAGATTTATGGCGATTCTAGAGGTGATTACAGTTCCCCACCCAAGCTTGAGAAAGACCGCAGAGGTTGTCACGGCATTCGATGATGAGTTAAAAGCGCTTGTCGCAGATATGTTAGAGACAATGTATGACGAGAAAGGTGTGGGTTTAGCTGCAAATCAGGTCAATGTACTTAAGCGTGTATTTGTGACCGATTGTTCTGAAACCCGCGATGAACCTATCGTCTTTGTTAATCCGGAGATTTTAGAAGTGTCGACAGAAGAGGATGCCGCAGAAGAGGGCTGTTTATCTTTGCCAACACTCTATGGTGGTCCGGTGATCCGACCCATCGCCGTAAAAGTGCGTGCGCAAGATGAAAATGGCGATTTCTTTGAAATGGAAGCAGATGAGCTATTAGCTCGCTGCATTCAGCATGAGTTAGATCATCTCAATGGCGTTCTTTTTATTGATTATCTCTCTCGTATGAAACAACAACGTATTTTGAAAAAGTTAGAAAAAGTTTTAAAAGAACGTGAAGCGGAAGAAGCGTAGTGATGAAATGCAGTGAGAGGGAGCGAGTATGAGTTTACGAATTATTTTTGCAGGAACACCTGAGTTTTCTGTGCCAACCTTAGAGGCATTAATTCATAGTGATTATGAAGTTGTCGCGGTATATACTCAGCCCGATAGACCAAGAGGGCGCGGTAAGAAAGTGCAGTTTACCCCGATTAAAGAAGTTGCGGTAAAGCATGATATACCTGTCTATCAGCCACTATCGCTTCGCACTAGTGAGGCGCAAGCGGAGCTTGCTGCGTTGAATGCGGACTTAATGATCGTTGTCGCTTATGGGCTTATCTTGCCGGAGGCTGTTTTACAAGCCCCTAAATATGGCTGTTTAAACATTCATGCTTCACTCTTGCCAAGATGGCGAGGAGCAGCACCTATTCATCGCGCGATTGAAGCAGGTGATGACAAGACTGGTGTTGCGATTATGCAGATGGATAAAGGGCTTGATACGGGTGATGTTTGGAGCGAAGCCTCAATTTTGATCAGTCAACATATGACAACGGGCGAGCTTCATGATCAGCTACAGCAAATAGGTGCAGAACTGTTACTAGAAACGATTCCGGAAGTGATTAAAGCTGAGCGTAAACCCGCGCCGCAATCCTTAGAGGGTATTACTTATGCGGAAAAGATCAGTAAAGAAGAGGCAAAAATCAACTGGTCGGAAGATGCCATTGAAATTATGCGTAAAATACATGCCTTTAATCCATTTCCCGGCGCTCATACTTCGGTAGATGGTGAATTGCTTAAGATCTTTAGGGTGATTGAAACAAATCAGCAAAGTCAGGCTGAACCCGGCACAATTCGAGTAGAGGGTGATAAAATATTTATCACGGCAGGGAATGCCTATGCGTTAGAAGTTTTAGAGCTACAAGCTGCAGGAAAAAGAAAAATGGAGAGTGCGCTCTTCATCAAAGGTAACGAAATCGACCAAAAGGTATGTCAATAGATGGCAATAAATGAATCGCTGTATCCGAAACTCCTCAAAAACCCACGATTTGTAGCAGTGGAAATACTCTGCTGTGTATTGAGCGGGATCTCCCTAACAGATGCACTACCAAAGTGTTCAGAGCGGCTCAATGATAATGATCGCCGGTTTGTGCAGCATCTACTCTTTGGGACATTGAGACAATATGACGCTTTGGAAGATAGAGTGTCCCAAATGCTCTCAAAGCCGATCAAACCTTCTGAGATTGAAGTAAAAGTTGCTTTGATATTGGCAACCTATGAGTTAACAGAGATGGCAACGGCGGAATATGCCATTCTCAATAACTGGGTGAATCTCATCAAACTTATGGAAAAAGAGTGGGCATCTGGGTTAACAAATGCCGTCTTACGCAATATTCAACGGGGACAACTTCCTGCGGCAAAAACACCTGCGGGAATCAGTAATATGCCAGGATGGTTTGCAAAGCGTGTGGAAAACCAATGGGGCAAAGCTATGCTTGATGACATTGGTGCGTTCTATCAGCTTCATCCTGAGATGATCTTACGGGTAAACTTACAAAAAAATAGTCGTGATGAATATCTTGCGAAATTACAAGCTGCCGATATACCGGCTGTTGCACACCGTTTTGTAGATACTGCAATTGTGTTAGAAAGCCCGATGAGCGTCGAGTTTTTACCAGGATTTGGGGAGGGTTGTGTCAGCGTACAAGATGCATCCGCGCAACTTGCCGCACAGATTTTAGCCCCCGAAAATGGGATGCGTGTGCTTGATGCATGTTCAGCGCCCGGTGGTAAAACAACCGCAATGCTAGAGAGAGCACCTGAATTAAAAGCCATGGTTGCCCTTGATAGTTCGAGAGAGCGCTTAGAGCGTGTTACAGAAAATATTGAACGCGTCTGTGGTGATATCCCTGAATTTGTCACCATTGAAGCAATTGCATGTGAAGCGTATGAAGCAGACGAGAAGTTTGATCGTATTTTGTTAGATGTTCCCTGTTCTGCAACAGGAATCATGCACCGACATCCAGATATTAAGCGTCTTCGCAAAGCGACTGACATTAATAATCTCCGTGACGTACAAGCAAATATCTTTAATAAGGCATGGGATCAACTTGCGGTCGGCGGGCGATTACTCTATGCCACATGTTCAATTCTAAAAGATGAAAATGAGCAGCAAGTGAGACAGTTTTTAAAGAATCACCCCGATGCCGTTGAGGTAAAGTTTACATTGCCTTGTGGTGAGGTCCGTGATGAAGGCATTCAGATCTTACCGCGTTATTTTGAGTCTGCTGAGAGTGTCGATGGATTTTATTACGCGCTGCTTGAAAAGGTAGCGCTGTAAGAGAGTTGCCGGCATACTCAAGATGCCGGTAATTTGATAGAGAGGGCTTTGTGTATTGAGTAGATCATATCGGCAGCAAGATCGAAATAGGCTGTTTAATCCTTTAGGGTTGAACGCATTTCTATCGTCTCTCTTTTTTAAGATATGCTTATGGGGGGGATTGATAGCACTATCAATGTTATTGACGACAACGCCCGTAATCGCAAAACAGTCATCACTGAATATCGATCAAGTCAAAAGCGAGTTTTATCCTGATGGCTTAAAGATGGCACGGATCAAAGATATTGAGCAATTAAATAATGGCTCGATGACGGCTGTAGATGTTTATATCTCGATTCAGAGTAGTATTGTGATGAGTAAAGAGCAAGAACAGATGCTGCTAAATGGTATCCCTCTGACGTTTGTCTATGATATTCGTTTGGAAGAGAAGCGCTTTTGGGGTGGTAATAATTATACGAAAGAGATTCGCTATCTGCTCTTTTACCACGGGCTTTCTAAGCAATTTGTGGTGCGAGATCTAGCGACCAAAAAGCAATATAGTTATCCGACTTTGAGTTTAGCCTTATTATTTATTTCAACGCCCCCCGCCATTGAGTTTGAGGTCAAAGATGCGCAAGGATTTCATCTTGATCACTATGAAGGGCGGGCAAAATTATGGCTTGATATCGAAGCATTGCCAACGCCACTTCGGATTCCGGCATACTTATCCTCTAATTGGTGGCTGAATTCGAGCTGGTTTAAATGGGAACTTTCAATATGACGGGCTTTATTCGCAAGCATGCTTTTACGCTCTTTATCTTACTATCTGTTTTGCTCGTCATTATTTTGGGCATAATGATTCGTTCTATTGAGTCTGCTGAGCTCTATTCGAGTTACTATACCTGGATTATTATTGCCGGAGCAGTGTGCTACTTGCTACTGCTTTCACTTGTGGTCTACTCCATTATCCAGCTCTTTCAAGGGGTTCGTAAGAAGCGGCTTGGTGCAAGGCTCAATGCGAGAATGATGATGTTCTTCTCGGGGCTTTCTGTGATTCCGATCGTGATTCTATTCCTGTTTGCGGGATTGATGATTCAGCGCGGTATTGACAGCTGGTTTGATGAGTCATTAGACCAAGGTTTTGATGATGCGTTGACACTGGCGCAATCGGCGCTTGAAACGCGAAGATTAGATGCGCTAGAGATTACGCAATCGATCGGCAGTCGGTTATCTGACCTTAATTCATTGGATCTTGCTTATGAGCTTGAAAATCTCCGTTTTGATGCCAATGCCTTAGATCTAACCGTGTTTGATCATCGGGGTCGGATTTTAGCTACAAGCTCGAGTAATACAACGGTGAATTTGCCGGAGTTGCCGAACGACATTGTTTTGATGAGCGTATTTAACGATATGGATTATGTCTGGCTTGAACCCGTCGGTGATGATGAGTTACAGGTGCGTGTAATTATCCGTGTTGATTCCAATGTGCCACGAGTCATTCAGGCGATTTATGAAATACCGCCGCGCTATACGGAGCTAGGGCTCTCAACGCAGAGATCTGTTGAGAGTTACAAGCAATATAAAACATTGCAAGAATCCCTGAAGGGGCAGTTAATTGCAATTTTAACACTTGTAACACTGCTTGCGATATTGGTGGCATTAGGCGGGTCTTATTTTGCGACAAGACGATTAGTGAATCCGATCCGCCGTTTATCACTTGCCTCGAAAGCGGTATCAGAGGGAAATTTTGACCGTGAAATTGCCGTTAAATCCAATGATGAGATTGGGTTTTTAACAGAATCATTTAACGAGATGATCGTGAAGCTGCGTCAATCAAATGAGGCAGAAAAATCATCGCAACGCTTGTTAGTTGCGCAGCGATCTTATTTAGAAGCGGTGCTTGCGAATCTCTCCTCCGGCGTTTTAGTACTCGATAATCATGGTAAAATTCGTACCTTCAATGAAGCTGCGCTCTCTATTTTAAAGACGGATAGAGCGCTGCTGCAACGCATTGTTCTGGATAAACCTGACACTATTGATGAATCATTACACTTTTTTTTCGCCCCGCTTCATGATTATTTAGAGAAAAAGTTGCTAGGCGATGAAGATGCGCGTTTAGAAGTGATGCGCGTAGATAAAGGGATTACACAGATATTGTCGGTAAGAATGTCTGAACCACTTGAAAATAGAAGTCTGCCGAGTGGCTATGCAATTGTCTTTGATGATATCACCCAGCTGATTAATTCAGAACGAGAAGCCGCATGGGGGGAAGTTGCAAGACGACTTGCGCATGAGATTAAAAACCCACTAACGCCGATTCAGCTTTCCGCAGAGCGTTTGGCTTTTAAACTTCAATCAAAACTAGAGATGGAAGATCGCTTCTTGCTAGAGAAGTCAACGCAGACAATTATCACGCAAGTCAACGCAATGAAGAAGATGGTTAATGCCTTTAGTCAATATGCGAGAGCGCCCAAACTTCACTTGAAGAAGATTGATCTGAATTCTCTGACAGAGGAGGTGACATTCCTTTATAGTGATTATGTAAAAGGAATTGAAGTGGTGCTTCATATGCCCTCACGCACCTATTACGTAAATGGCGATGAAATTCGTCTGCGGCAGCTCCTGCATAATTTAATTAAAAATGCAGTGGAGGCTTGTCAGGAAAATAAGAGTGATTATTTGGGGCGAGTTTGCGTTGAAATTGCTCGCTTAGATGAGCATAGAATTATGCTAACAGTGAGTGATAATGGCAATGGAATTGATGAATCCTTGATTAATAAAATGTTTGAGCCTTATGTTTCGACAAAAGAGAAAGGAACAGGGCTTGGTTTATCAGTTGTGAAGAAAATTGTAGAGGAACATAATGGACAAATTGCGATCTATTCTGGAAAGGATAGAGTGGGTACGCAAGTTGAAGTTGTGTTGCCTATTTATGAAGAGATAGAAGAGGAAAAAAAAGATGTCGAATAAGGTGAATAAGCAATGGGGTGGGCGTTTTTCTGAAAGTACAGATGCCTTTGTTCAAGCATTTACAGGATCTGTCGATTTTGATCAGCGTATGTACGCTGAAGATATTGCCGGTTCACTTGCACATGCTGAGATGCTCTTTACGCAAGGCATCTTAACGGAAGAAGATTTTAAACTCATTCAAGAGGGTTTAGCAGCTGTCAAGGCTGAGATCGAAGCGGGAGAGTTCCCTTGGTCAATCGAGCTTGAAGATGTGCATATGAATATCGAATCTAGTTTAACTGAAAAAATCGGTATTGCTGGCAAACGCCTTCATACCGGACGTTCACGTAATGATCAAGTCGCAACCGATATTCGTTTATGGCTTCGTAATCAATTAGATTTGATTGATGCAGAATTAAAGCGCCTTCAAGAAGGAATCTTGGAAGTGGCGACAAAAGAGCACGATACTATTATGCCGGGCTTTACGCATTTACAAGTGGCGCAGCCGATTACTTTTGGGCACCATTTAATGGCATGGTTTGAGATGATTAAACGTGATAGATCCCGTTTTCAAGATTGTCGTAAGCGTTTGAATATTTCCCCACTTGGGGCAGCTGCGCTTGCCGGTACTACCTATCCGATTGATCGCCATCTTTCTGCGAAGCTTTTAGGGTTTGATGCGCCTTCTGAAAACTCTCTCGATTCAGTATCTGATCGTGACTTTGCGATTGAGTTTGCAGCGGATGCGTCGATTTTAGCGATGCATTTATCCCGCTTTTCTGAAGAGTTAGTATTATGGGCAACGCCGGCATTTGATTTTATCAATCTACCGGATCGATTCTGCACAGGATCATCGATCATGCCGCAGAAGAAAAACCCAGATGTGCCTGAGCTGGTTCGTGGTAAAACGGGTCGTGTTTATGGGCATCTTTTCTCACTTTTAACGCTCATGAAGAGTCAGCCTCTTGCTTATAATAAAGATAACCAAGAAGATAAAGAACCGCTCTTTGATATCGTAGATACAGTATTAGGGTGTGTCCGTGCTTTTGCAGATATGATTCCGGCAATCACTAGCAAGAAAACACAGATGTATGAGCGTACTAAACTCGGTTTCTCTACAGCGACAGATTTAGCAGACTATCTTGTGCGTAAAGGTATGCCCTTTAGAAATGCACATGAAGTTGTCGGCAATGCGGTGCGTTTAGGCGTAGATACAGAGCGTGATCTTGCGGATATGGAATTGAGTGAGCTACAACAATTCTCAGATCTTATTACGGATGATGTATTTGAGTATTTAACACTCGAAGGCTCAGTTGCAGCGCGAGATCATCATGGCGGCACAGCGCCTAAGCAAGTATTAGCGGCAATTGCCCGTGCTAAGGATGTTATTTAAAACTATTCACTCACTATTACATCGTTGATAGAAGAATATTTTTAAAGTAGAACTGATGCACGGAGAGACTACTTCTTAAAGAAGTAGTCTCTTTGATTGAAAGGTGAATCGAATCTAATTGGATTGCGATGATTATTTATCAAAAACATTGACTCAACTGTGAATGTTTCTAATAGATTATGATTGAATCCATCGATTGAATTATTTAACTGAAATTAAATCAATATATTATCCATAACGCTCTTCTTGAGCGTTATCTGAATGTAAAAAGAGGCCGTTGAACCATGGGTTTATTGAAGCAGTTCATCTCCAACTCGCGAATGATTATTATATCGCTATTAGTTGTCATTATTGCCGGATGTGCAAGTGGACCGGGATCGAAACGAGATGGATTTGAGGAGCCAAAATCACTCCAAACAATGGTGGATTTTTGGACGCATGTTTACGCGAGATGGGACATGGGATTAGTCGCATTTCATGATAACCGTTATATGGATGTGGTTTATGATCTAGCACCGATCACCCAAGGTGACCGGAGAATGTGGGATACAATTTCTGATTTAATTAAAGCAGATCTCATTGCCATTGAAGATGCGATGACGACAGGGCAAGAATTGACCAAAAACCAAGAGCGTATGAAACGGATGTTGGTAAAATCAGGCGGTAAAGATGCCATTTTTGGCGCATCTGAAAGATTACGTGGGCAACGTGGCTTAAAATCTGAGTTCCGCCGAGGTCTTGAAAGAAGCGAGCCTTATATTGTATATTTCAAAAAAGTATTTAAAGCCGCAGGCTTGCCTGAAGAGATTGCTTATCTTCCCCATGTCGAATCTTCCTTTAACACCGGTGCGCGTTCAAAAGTCGGCGCTTCTGGAATGTGGCAGTTTATGCCATCGACAGCGAGAAGCTTTATGCCAATGCGCGCAAATGTCATCGATTCGCGCTTTGACCCAAGGCATTCAGCGCAGGGAGCTGCGAAATTAATGGCGTATAACCATAATATTGTCCCTTATTGGCCGCTCGCAATTACCGCTTATAATGCTGGGGTGGGGCATTCTATGCGTTCAAGTGATCGTTATGGTTATGATATTGGGCTTATTGTTTACAATTATAGTGAAGGTGCTTTTAAGTTTGCATCTCGTAACTTCTATGCGGAATTTTTAGCGGCGAAAAAAATTGCCCAAAATCCGGAGAAGTACTTCCCAGATTTTCGCTACAAGCCAGTACCAAGTACACTTGAGGGAATTCAATTAACAACGCCAATGCTGCTCAGAGATCTTGCAAAAGAAGTGGGGATGCCGGAAGTAATGTTGATTGATCTCAATCCTTCATGGCTTCGAAATGTCACTACAAACCGGACAGAAATTCCAAGTAATTATGATATCTGGTTACCAAAAGGAACAACTCGACGTCTGGATTATCATGGGTTTTATCGGCCGAGTACGATTCAGCCGTAGCGAACGATATAGTTGCGGTGTAGCTTCTTTGCATCCATCTTGAAAGATGTTTACACTAAATATAGACATTGATTTGAATGATCGATGATAGCGCAGTATTCTTAACGCGCTCAATGGTAATGAAGCAGCGATAGAGCAATTTAATTCATTAAGGATTTACAGGGAGTTTTGTCACTCTCTCCCCACTGATTTGAAAGGGAACATTATGGGAAATATTCGTAAAGCAGCAGAGATCGGTCAGAGCATTTGGTTTGATAACATTGAACGCAAGATGCTAGGGCAAGAAGGGATATTGGCAGAAATGATTAAAAAGGATGGCCTTTTAGGCATTACTTCTAATCCTGCAATATTTGAAAAAGCGATTGCCGGCGGTGAAGAGTATCTTCCTGTAATTCAAGACACCCATAATAATGAGCTTTCAGCGCGAGAACTCTTTTTTACACTTGCAATCGCAGATATTCAAGAAGCCTGTGATCTCTTTATGGATACCTATGAGAAAACCCGCTATCGTGATGGTTATGTGAGCTTAGAAGTCTCGCCTGACTTAGCAAATGATGCTAATGGCACGATCATAGAAGCCAAAGCATTATGGGAAGAAGTCAATCGCCCAAATTTAATGATTAAAGTCCCGGCAACAAAAGCGGGCATTATTGCGATAGAAGCTTTGATTGCGGAAGGTATCAATGTGAATGTGACCTTGATTTTCTCCGTGAAGCGCTATGAAGCAGTATTAGACGCTTTCTTAAAAGGCTTAGATGCAAGAGTGAAACTTGATCTGCCGATCTTACAAATTGCGTCAGTAGCAAGTTTCTTTGTCTCTCGCATCGACAGTGTTGTGGATGCTAAAGTCAAAGAGATTGCCCCGCATTTAAAAGGTCATATTGCCATTGATAATGCGAAAATGGCGTATCAACATTATTTACAAGAGATGAGCCGAGATCGATCAAAAGCGTTATTGAAAGCGGGAATGCAACCACAGAGATTGTTATGGGCATCTACAGGTGTTAAAGATCCCAATTATCTTGAAACGATGTATGTGCATAAATTAATGGGGAAAGATACTGTGAATACGATTCCGCCGAAAACTTATCAGGCATTCTTAGTCGATACAGATGCGGCATATCCGCAGATCGAGATGGATGTAGATCTCTCTCAAGCGCGTTTAAACGAGCTTAAAGCTTTAGATATCGATTTAAATACGATTTGTGAAGCGCTTGAAGCGCAGGGCGTAGAGCAGTTTGTCACGGCATTTGATTCACTTTTGTCAACAATTGAACACTCGCGCGTTTAGCCTAAGTTAAGGCTCAGTAACTAGGTACGTACACAGATGGTTTGTACGAATAGTCAGAGAGCCAGTACCATTATTAGGCATTGACAAATAAGATCTAAGATATACGAAATACCGTTATTATTGATAACGGTATTTTTGTCACTAGCGCATTTTATGACAAGGATGACAAGGCGATCATGGCGAAAATGAATCTATCTTCAATGTCGCTATATATCATTTTCAAGCTATAACATTAGGATTAAATTATGCAGCAGACGATTACCTTCATTCATAGTGCCTATCCCGAGCCCCATAATCTATCCGAACTATCATGGTCAGGGCGATTAGATCATAAGGGACAACTCTGGTTTGACCTACATCTCATTAGTGAAGATTATGATGCGCATTCTGATGATTTAGACTATGACAATGAAGATGATGATACGGATGAAGAGTTCACGAGCTTACAATATTGGGAAGATCGTGATGTATGGAGGAATTATCATCGCTGTATACTCTCTTCTACCTATTGGTCAGAAGCAAAGGGCTTTTTGGTCAATAGTGTACAGGAGGGCGGCGATCTATTATTTGACTTCAATCAGCTAGGGGGGAAAACCTATCATCTTGATACTACGTCCTTAGCGAATGAAGCAATAAGTGCTTTTAGGCTCTATCTATTAGGTCATGATGCGTGTAAAAACCATACGATCCGTTTTAGACAACAAGAAAATGGCAAATTTCATATTCTCTGGCAGGGATTAATAGCGCTTTTTTATAGTGGTTTTACAGAGTTTCAACATTCATTTATCGCCGACCTGCCAGATATGACCTTTGATGGCTTTTATTTTCCTAAAGAGTGGTCATTAGTGCAGGCAGAAATTATGTTTAAGCGTGTTTTAGCAGATGTGGATCACTATCAGTTTGTGCCGCTAGAACTCAATGCACAACCGCCGCAATATAAGTTAGTCAGGATCTAAAGAGTGAGTAATTCGCCAATATATCTAGATTTAGACAATATATCCGATGATATTGAGCCGCT